>CAYUXD010000020.1:0-15348 GCA_964448655.1 uncultured Eubacteriales bacterium | reverse complement strand
TGATTGAGACAGAAAAGCAGATAAAAAAGACAGCCAAAAAATTGTCAGAGATTCAGAAGGAAGGGCAGATGCTTAAAGAAGAAGTGGATGAAGAGGACGTGGCTCAGGTTGTTTCCAAATGGACAGGAATCCCTGTCTCGAAAATGCTGGAAGGGGAAGTGGAGAGACTGGTGAAGATGGAATCCAATTTGTCCCAAAGAGTTGTTGGCCAGGATCAAGCGATCCGCGCTGTCTCTGATACGATAAGACGGGCAAGGGCCGGAATCCAGGATGCTTCTCGTCCTTTGGGTTCTTTCATCTTTATGGGCCCGACAGGGGTCGGCAAGACCGAGCTGGCTCGAGTTCTGGCAGAGTTTCTCTTTGATGATGAGAAGGCGATGGTCAGACTCGACATGTCGGAATACATGGAGAAACATACAGTTTCTCGCCTGATCGGGGCTCCTCCCGGCTATGTGGGTTACGAGGAAGGAGGTCAGCTCACCGAAGCCATAAAACGCAGACCCTACTCGATTATCCTCTTGGACGAGGTAGAGAAAGCCCATAACGATGTTTTTAATATTCTCCTTCAGATTTTGGATGACGGCCGGTTAACGGATGGAAAGGGGAGGACGATTGATTTTAAGAACACGATCATCATTATGACCTCCAATTTGGGGAGTCAGGTGATCAAAGAACTCAGCCAGGATTTTGATAAGATGGAAAAAGAAGTGAGGGCGATTCTGGAGAGTCATTTCAAACCCGAGTTTCTTAACCGGGTGGATGAGGTCATCATTTTTAAAGCTCTCTCCCCTGGAGCCATCCTTAAAATTGTTGATTTACAGATTGATGAATTGAGAAAAAGGCTCCAGGAGAAAAAAATTGAAATTGAAGTGAGCGAGGAAGCTAAGAAATTCCTGGCTGAGAGAGGTTATGACCCGGTTTACGGAGCACGCCCTCTTAAAAGGACTATCCAGCGAGATATCCAGAATCCCTTGGCGCAGAAAATTTTAGAGGGCGAGTATAAAGAGGGAGATACAGTAAAAATCGATTTGAATGAAAAGAAAGAACTTGTTTTTGCTAAAAAATCTTAGCTGCTGGCGCCGAAGGAAACACGGAGGGACGGAGCTGGACGACTCAGCCCGCACCTGAGGAAATAACTCATCGGTCTGAGAAACAATAATGCCGATGGATTTGAGAAATAGTCCGATTTCGAATATATTAATCTCTCATAATGATCGAAAAGAATAAGGAGATAAACTCATGAAAGAAGAAGTTAAAAAAGCAATAGAAGAAATTAGACCTCATCTTCAAGCTGATGGAGGAGATGTGGAGTTTGTGGATGTTACAGAGGATGGTGTGGTCAAGGTCAAGCTCCTGGGAGCCTGCGAGGGCTGCCCGATGAGGCAGATGACTCTAACCCAGGGCATTACACGCTTCATAAAAAAGAAGGTCCCCCAGATAAAGGAAGTCCAGGCTGTTTAGGCTGCAGGTTAAAACAAGAAACATTGCCTGATCCGGCCACAACGGGATCAATGAATATTCCGTTTGACAAAGAATTTTAAAACTAGTAAACAGAGGAGAAATAAGAAAGAGAAGCATATGAAAAAAGAAAGAATGCTCATTTCAGCTGTTGAATTCTTCTGCTATCTCCATAAGCTATAGACTCTGAAAAAAGTAATGAAGATAAGGAAGGCTCTCATTCCAGCGGCAGGTTTTGGCACTCGTTTTCTGCCTGCCACCAAGTCTCAACCAAAAGAGATGCTGTCGGTTGTGGATAAGCCGCTTATCCAGTACGGCGTCGAGGAAGCTGTTCAGTCAGGAATCGAAAGCATTGGCATCGTAATTAGCCGGGGAAAATCGTCCATCGAGGATCATTTTGACAGAAGCCCGGAGTTAGAGCAGTTTCTGGAAGAGAAAGGGAAGTCTGATTTTCTAGAACAGGTTAGGGAAATTGCGAGTCTTGCAGAATTCTGCTATATCCGTCAGAAAAAAGCCCTTGGTTTGGGTCATGCCATACTCATGGGGGAAAGTTATATAGGCCAGGAACCTTTCGCGGTCCTCCTCCCTGATGATATATTCGACTGTCCTACGCCCTGCATAAAGCAGCTGATTGATGCTTACTCTAAGCTTGAAGCTTCGATTATTGCCCTCGGGCGCGTGGACCAGGAAGGGACAGAAAAATACGGCATCGTCAAGCCTAAACAGATTTCAGAAAGAGTGTTCCAGGTTGAGGACATGATTGAAAAACCTGGTCCTGAAAGAGCCTTTTCTGATCTCGGCATTCTTGGAAGGTATGTTTTTCACCCTGATATCTTCGAGGCAATCAAAAAGACCGATCCTGATAAAGGAGGCGAAATCCAGATAACAGATGCTATAAAGATCCTTCTTGAGACAAAGCCTGTCTATGGGTATCTATTTGACGGAACGCGCTATGATGCCGGGGATAAACTGGGCTTTTTGGAAGCCAGCATAGATCTTGCCTTGAAGAGGCCTGAATTTGGCCAGAAGCTGCGGAAATATCTTAAATCTCTCTTGTAGGGGTTTGATTTATCAAACCCATCATTTTTTCTGTAAGAGGGTACAATTCTTTTATGTAGGGGCTTGATTTATCAAGCCCGCCTTTGTATCGTGTAAATTATTCTTGGGGGGTTTGATTTATCTCATGTAGGGGCTTGATTTATCAAGCCCACATTTTTGTCATGTTTATAATTATTTTACAGGTGTGATTTGTTAATTCTTGGCTGGTTTATGGTAGCTGAAGAGAAGCGGGTGGCGAGGGACGGAATTGAACCGCCGACGCAGAGATTTTCAGTCTCTCGCTCTACCGACTGAGCTACCTCGCCATTTATTTGGAGGCAATCTTTTTAATCGCTCTTAAGTATAATTTTGCTCTAGCGTAAAGTCAATTATTAAGTTTTTGTCTCCCTTTTTGTTTCTGGTATCTGATAAATCAAGCCCCTACAATTCCATTTTACCTTCATAAGGTGGGTTTGATAAATCAAACCCCTACAATACAAATAAATTCGGGTTTGATGAATCAAATCCCTACAAGAGATTGATCAAATTCCTATAGTTCTATGGTAAAGAAGGATTTTGCTTTCTTTCGGCTCCATATTTTGTTAGAATACTTTCCAAATTTCAGGCGTTGAGGGGATTTAGATGAAAGAGCTCCTTAAAATAAAGAGCGAAGCATAAAAAAAAATGAAAATTGCAGCTGTGCTTCCCCATGTGGAAATTTTTGGAGGTGTCAGGCGATACCTTGAAATCGGAAACGAGCTCGCGAACAGAGGCTATTATTTTGTCCTTTTCCATCCTGATGGGAGCAAACCCGGATGGCTAGAGTTTAAAGGTATAACAAAATCTTTCTCATCTCTGAGCGAAGAAGCTTTCGACATTGGGCTCTGCAGTGAATATTCAGTTTTGCCTTATTTTGAAAAATTAAAAGCCAGAGCAAAATGTTTTTATTTTTTACTGAAAGGGCATAAGCAGGAAAAAGAGACCATAAAGAAGAATTATTTTTTTCTTGGAAATTCTGAAGGCCTTTGCCGTCATTTTGAGAAAAAATACAAAATTTCCTGTTCCAGGGCCCCTGGCGGAGTGAATCCCGAATTCTTTTATCCGGCAAAAAAGAGGGAAAGTGAGAGAAATGAGTTCAGAGTACTTTGTTATGGACGTCTATACAAAAAAAGAAAGGGTATTCAGCATGTTATTCGTGCCGTCGAAGGACTCTGCAAAGAATATCCCCGCCTTAGACTTGTTTTTTTTGATAGTATGGTGGGCAAAGATAAAAGAGACCCCCGCCCTATGATTAAATCCCCTGTCCCTTATGAATTTCACCTGAATTTACCTCAAAGCAAAATGGCCTGGCTCTATTCACAGGCGGACATTTTTGTGAGTGCTGAGAGACGGGCAGGATGGTCGAATACCACAGCAGAAGCTATGGCCTGTCAGATTCCGGTTGTCTGCAGCCGAAGTGGAACTCGGGATTTTGCCTTTCACAACCAAACAGCATTAGTTGTTCCCTTTCCTCATCCTCTTTTGTTACGGCAGCAAATCAAAAAACTCGTTAAAGATAAAGAGCTTCGTCTTCGGATCGCCCGCGCCGGATACGAGAAAATACTGTCATTTTCATGGTCTTTTCTGACTGATCGATTGGAAAAAATTTTTAACGAACTTGTAAAATTGAATTAGGAAATTCGTTGTGATATTCTTTTAAACGGAGGAAACTGAATGAAAGAGAGAGAGCTGAAGGAGCTTCTTTTAAAAGGAGACGAAGTATTCAGAAAAGCCTACAAACAACACAAACAGCTTGAAAAGAAACTCGAAAAGTTAAAGCAGAAGAATTTTCTGACCGAAGCGGAAAAGATGGAAGAGAAAGAGTTTAAGAAAAAGAAGCTTTTTCTTAAGGATAAGATGTACTACCTGATGACTGAATACAGAAAAGCCCATAAATAATTCAGTTACTGAAAAAATGAGAAAGACAAAAAAGCCTCGGGTGGCCTTGATCGGGTCAGATTCTTTGCGCGGGAAAGAGATAAAAAATGTCTTGAGCCAGAAGAAGTTTCCTCTTAAGGATATAGATTTCTTCGACCCGGATGTGGAAGAAGAATACAGCAAGCTGATTCAATTTCGGGGAGAACCCAAAGTAGTCCATCATCTCGACAAGGAGTCTCTCTCTGGCAGTGATCTGGTTTTTCTGGCGGCAGATAAAAAAGTAAATCAAGAATTTGGGCCTCTTGCTAACAAACAAAAATTTCAGGCAATCGATTTAAGCGAGACATTCAACGCTGAAGAAAAAATACCAGTCGTTGTGGCCGGAGTGAATGATGAGATTATCTTGAAAAAAAGACCCGGTCTTATAGCCAATCCTCATCCTGTGACCATTGTCCTTTCTCATCTCTTTCATGTTGTCCTCAAGGAATTTGGACTTTTAAAAGCCGTTTCTTTCATCCTTCAGCCTGTTTCAGCTTATGAGGAATCAGGCATCGAAGAACTGGCTGACCAGAGTTATGCTTTCCTGAGCAGCTCTTCTCTTTCAAAGAAAGTATTCAAGGAGCAGATTGCCTTTAATCTTCTCTCTCATACAGAGAAGGCCGATAAAAATGGTTTTTCTTCTGTTGAGAAACAAATCAAATCAGAGATAAGAAGAGTTCTTCATCCCCGTCGTTTTCTCCTCTCGTTGTCCATCATTCAAGCCCCCGTATTCCATACCTATTCGCTTATGAGCTATTTAGAATTGAAGAGAAAAACCGATATCCAGGGTTTAAAAAGTCTTTTTAGGAAACATTCCTTTTTTAAGCTTTCCCCTCCAACTCTTTCCAGTCCTGTTTCAGTGGCAGGAGAAGATAAAATTTGTATCGGCCAGATAAAAAAGGAAGAGTCGTTTCCCAATAGCTTTTGGATCTGGACGGTAGTGGATAATTTAACTCGAGGTTCGGCTTTGAACGCGTTTGAGATCGCAGAGAAAATCTTCTATGAGCCTCCGGCTTAAAGAATGAAAGAAATATTCCAGCTTTTCAAACTCACTCTTGGAGAGAAAAAGAGGCTCTCTCTTGCCTTTATATTTAGCTCGTTTGCTGCCTTTTTTACATACGTATTTGTCAATTTAGTCCAGCCTATCATGGATAAAATGTTCCTTCAGCGAACCGCTTCAACATCTGAAGGAAAAGCGGGTCTCATAGGTTTTGTTTTCCGCAAATTCCAGGTTGCCGAGGAGCAATTCATCTGGCTTATTCCTTTGCTCCTGGTGATTGTTATCTTTGGCAAGGGATTGTTCACCTTTCTTTCCTCCTTTCTTATGAGGTCCATCGGATATAAGGTCGGCAAAAAATTGAGAGATGACCTTTTTGGACACATCATCTACCAGTCTTCGGATTTCTTTGACTATAAATCCACGGGAGATTTGATGTCCCGTTTAACAAACGATGTTGATAGAATCCAAGTTGCAGTCGCAGGCAGCATGGGTGATTTCATCCAGGAAATTTTTATTCTTCTTGCCCTTCTTGTTTATATATTTATCACTGATTGGCGTTTGGCTCTGATGTCTTTTGTCATAGCTCCGGTAGCTGTTATCCCTCTGGTACTCTTCAGTCGTCAACTCAAAAAGAAGGGCTTACTGAGTCAGCAAAAGATGGCTGAAATCTACAAACTTCTCCACGAGACTATTACCGGTAACAAGATAGTTAAAGCTTTCACCATGGAAAAGTTTGAAATAAAGAAGTTCTTTCAGGCCACCTTGAGCTATTTTAAAACAAGCCTTAAACTGGCCTTGACAGGAAGCTTGTCTTCCCCGTTTATGGAGTTTTTGGGTGGTGTCGTCGGCGCCTTCGTCCTTGTCTTGGGCGCGACGAGAATAGTCCAAGGACACATAAGCCCTGGCGATTTTGTTTCCTTTGTCGTTGCTATTTTTTATTCTTACACACCCATAAACCGCTTGAGCAGGGCCAATAACACAATCCAGCAGGGAGTGGCCTGTCATGAAAGAATACAGGAGATTCTAAGCAGCAAACCTCAAATTGTAGAGAATCCCAGGGCCTACCCCTTTCCTCCTGTTAAGGGCAGCGTGAAGTTCGAAAAGGTTTCTTTTGGCTACAACGAGATGATGCCTGTGCTTCAAGAGGTCAGTTTTGAAGTCATGCCGGCTGAAACCGTTGCCCTTGTTGGGTTGAGCGGGGCGGGGAAGACGACCATCATCAATCTTCTTTCCCGTTTTTATGATTCTACTTCGGGAAAAATCACAATAGACGGTATTGATATCCGGGAAGTAAGTCTTTCTTCTCTTCGGGCTCAAATCGGTCTTGTTACCCAGGAGCTCATTCTCTTTAACGACACGGTACGAAGCAATATTGCCTACGGCCTGGAAGAGATTTCTATGGATAGAATCATAGAAGCGGCTAAAACGGCTAAAGCCCACGATTTTATAATGAAGCTTCCCAGGGAGTACGACACTATCATAGGAGAAAAGGGAACTCTGCTTTCCAGCGGGCAGAGACAGAGGTTGGCGATTGCCAGAGCTTTGCTTAAAGATCCCCCTATTCTTGTTCTTGATGAAGCCACATCGGCCCTGGATTCTGAATCAGAGAGATTGATCCAGATTGCTATGGCCAACCTTATGAAGAACAGAACAACTTTTGTTATCGCCCACCGGTTGTCTACTGTAAGGAGTGTTGACAAAATTTTTGTGCTTGACAAGGGTAGAATTACCGAGATTGGCACACACGAGGAGCTCTGCAGGAAAGACGGAATTTATAAGAAATTGTATGATTTGCAATTTTTAGAAGAGGAGGACGTGGTACGTTGATCCAGAGTATGACGGGATTTGCAGAGAAGAAGTTTGATTATAAGACTCTCTCTGCAAAGATCAGCATAAGAAGCTTAAACCATCGCTTCTTGGATTGGAGTTATCGAGGGGCTCAAATTGGCGAGGTTGAAAATAAACTTAGAGCCATCTTTCAGAGGAAACTACACAGAGGACGGATTGAAGTTTTCTTTGAATTGAATTACCTGGATCCTTCGTTCTGGGAACTTCAAATCAATGAAGACTTGCTCCAGAAAATCCTTTCTTCTCTCGAGAAGCTTTCTTCTCGGATGGGAAAAAGCGTGAATTTTTCAGCGGAGAATATGTTCAGTCTGCCTAATGTCGTAGAGTTCAAGAGAAAGAATTTCAGCGGGGAAGAAGTGGCCTTCCTGGAGAGCAGTTTTGAGAGAACATTGGATGAAGTCGTGAGGATGAGGAAAAGAGAAGGAAGGGAAGTAGGGAAAGAGATTAGAAGACATCTTCAGAATATAAAGCAGGCTTTGGGCCAGATAGAAAAACTAGCCAAAAGACAGCCCATTTTCATCCGGGAAAGATTGAGGAAGCGTTTGAAAGAGTTGAAACACGAAGCTCCTCTTTCAGAAGATAAGATTGCCGAGGAGGCTTCCTATTTTGCTCAGCGATACGATTTGACAGAAGAGATAGCGAGGTTGAAATCTCATTTGGGTTATGTCCTCGACCTTCTTTCTCCGGAAAGAGAGAAGCCCGTGGGCAAAAAGCTGGATTTTGTCGCCCAGGAGATTTACCGGGAGGCTAACACCATAAATTCTAAATCCCAGGAAATCGAAATAGTCAGAGGTAGTTTGACTATAAAGGGAGAGGTGGAAAGTATACGACAGCAGGTTCAAAACATAGAATAGAAATGAAAAAAGTAAAAAAAGGGGACAGGCTACTTTTTCTGTCTGAGCTGTTTGTCATGTGGTCAGGCCTTGCCATTGAGAAGAGAAATTTTTCTGCCTTTGATTGTCAAGCCTTCCCTATCATAAGACCTGACCCCAGAGACCGTCCTCTTTTTTTTAGAAGAAGCAAAAACAGCCTGTCCTCATTTTTCAAGAAAAACAGCCTGTCCCTCTTTTTTTCAGGCAGGGTGTTTCGAAGTGAAAGGATTGAAAAAGTAGCCTGTCCCCTTTTTTAAAGGAGAGATTTTATGCTTTTTGTCATCACTGGCCCGTCTGGATGCGGAAAGACCACTCTGGTCAGGCAAGTTCTGGAAAATGTGGAAGATGTCCAGTTTTCAATTTCCCATACAACCCGCAAGAAAAGAGACTCAGAGAAAGAAGGCAGGGATTATTATTTTGTTTCAAAGCCTGAGTTTGAGCAGATGATAGAAGAGGAGAAACTGGCTGAGTGGACAGTAATCCACGGAAATCATTACGGGACTTCAAAGAGAGAGATAGCAAAGAAAGGAACCCAGGGAGATCTTCTCCTGGACATCGATGTTCAAGGTGCCGAGCAGATAAAAAAAAAGTTAAAGAGAGGGGTATTCATCTTTATCCTGCCTCCTTTATTTGAGGAGCTTAAAGCGAGGCTTGAAGAGAGAGGCCAGGAAAGTCCGGATTCGATAAAGCAAAGGCTCGAGGTTGCCAGAAAAGATATCAGGTTTTATCCCCATTTTGATTATATCATTATTAATGACGAGATGAAAAAAGCTTCGAAGGAACTGGAAGCTATTATCTTAAGCACGAGATGTCGCCTTGATATTAAGAAAAAAGAAATTGTTCCCATTCTTCGGAGTTTCTCCGAAGAAAAATAAGAGGTTAAGATGGCCAAAATTACATTGGGAGTGTGTTCCTCTGTTAGCCTGTATAAAGCCTGTGAAATAATCCGCGGCTTTCAAAAAGAGAAGTTTCAGGTTCAAGTTATCCTGACAAAAAATGCTTCGCGCTTGATTTCTCATCTGCTTTTTAGTGCTCTCTCAGGGCAAAAAGCTCTTGTAGATCCATTTGAGGAAGAATACTCGCAGGAAATTCCCCATGTGGAGCTGGCGAAGGAGACATCCCTCTTGGTCGTCGCCCCGGCCACAGCAAACATGATCGGAAAGTTTGCTTCCGGAGTGGCTGACGATTTTTTATCGACTTTCTATGCTGCTTCGCAGTGTCCTGTTCTTATCGCTCCTTCGATGAATGAGGCCATGTATCTTCACCGGCAAACCCAGGAGAATATCCAGAAACTAAGGGCCAGGGGAGTAAGGTTTGTTGAGCCGGAGAAGGGATATTTGGCCTGCAAGGATACAGGATGGGGGAGGTTGGCAGCTCCTGAGAAGATTGTTGAAGAAGGGCTGAGCCTCCTAAAGAAGAGTGCCAGCTTAAAGGGCAAAACGGTTTTAGTCACAGCCGGACCGACAAGGGAATTCCTGGACCCGGTCCGCTTTCTCACTAACCGCTCTTCAGGAAAAATGGGTTATGAGCTCGCTGAGGAAGCGCTCAGACGTGGGGCTGAAGTCATTCTCATTTCAGGGCCGACTCATATTTTTCCCCCGCCAGAAGCAAAGTTAAAGAAAGTCCAGACAGCTCAGGAAATGGAGAAGGAGGTCGTGGCCCACTTCGATAAAGCTGATGTCGTCATCATGGCAGCGGCCATCTCAGATTTCAGGTTTGCTGAGGCGTCTTCTCAAAAAATAAAGAAAGAAAAATTAGAGAAGAAAATTGATATCGTATTGACAGAGGACATTTTGCAAAAATTAAGCTCGAAAAAAGGAAAAAAAATTATCGTCGGCTTCGCTGCTGAGACAGAAGATGTTGTCAACAATGCGCTCAAAAAAATGAAGAAGAAAAGTCTTGATTTGATCGTGGCCAATAATGTTTTAGCTGAGGGAGTTGGTTTTGAATCGGATTTTAATCAAGTAAGCCTTATTTTCCCTGACGGTAAAACGATTGATACGGGAAAAAAGAGTAAGCTTGAAATAAGCCAAATAATCTTGGATAGAGTCGAGGATATCCTTGGAAGATAAAGCTCGCCAACTCATCGATCGTCTTGAAGATAAATTAAAATTTTATTCCCAGCTTGGAGCCGAATTTTTTTCATCACCACCTTCTTCTGAGGACTCCCCTTATCTTTCCCTGAAAGAGAGGATCCTCAACTGTCAAAAATGTCCGCTTTCTCAAGGACGGAAAAATGCAGTCCCCGGAGAGGGGGATCTTGGAACTGAGCTTATGTTTGTAGGCGAAGCGCCTGGCCGCGATGAAGACATTCAGGGGCGGCCGTTTGTAGGAAGAGCAGGACAGCTTTTGACTAAAATTATCCATGCCATGAAGTTTAAAAGAGAAGAAGTTTATATAACGAATATTGTCAAGTGCAGACCTCCTGAGAATAGAACCCCTCACAAGCAGGAAATTGAAATGTGCCAGGATTATCTCAGGGAACAGCTAGAAATGATAAAGCCCGAAGTTATCGTGACCTTGGGGAAAGTAGCCTCGGATTTTTTTATCCAGAGCAAACTGGGAATGACAGCCTTAAGAGGGAATTTCTATGAGTTTAATAATATAAAGGTGATGCCGACCTTTCATCCCTCTTATATTATAAGAAACGAAGGCAATAAAGAGATCAAGAAAATGGTCTGGGAAGACATGCAGAAAGTAATGGCCTTCCTGGGCAAGAAATGACCTTGTATGCAGAAGTTATCCTTTCCCTTCCCTTAGACCAGACTTTTTCCTACATTGTTCCTGAATCCTGCAAGAAAAGCGCTAAAATCGGCTCAAGAGTGCTTGTGCCGCTCGGTAAGAGGATACTGACAGGATTCATCGTAAAGCTCAGGAAAAGAAGGATTTCCCCAGGATTTGAGCTCAAAGAAATCGCGGAAGTATTGGATGAAGAGCCGGTTTTTTCCCCGTCTTTCCTCTCCTTTACCCGGAAGCTATGCGATTATTATTACTCGTCCTGGGGAGAGCTTCTTCAGGCTTCCCTACCGCCATCATTTATACTAAAAAGTAAAACAAGGATCGCCCTCTCTGAAAAGGGAAGAGCTGCGCTTCGGGATGAGGATCTCTCCAGGGAGGAAAGGGAACTCTTAGGATTTATCCGAAAAAGAAGTTACAGCGCTCTCTTTCTTAAAAGGAAATTTAAGGTCAAAAATCTTTCCCAGCTTCTTTCCCGGCTGGAAAAGAAAGGTTTAATCCTTGTCCAGAAGGAAATAACGAAGGTAAGAAAAAAAACAACTTCAGCTGCTTCCATGAGCCAGACTCAGCTTGAAATAGATTTTTCGTTGGATGCGCAGTCTCGAGAAGTAGCAGATCAAATCACTCGTAAAATGGAGAAAAAAGTCTTTTCGCCTTTTTTCCTTTACGGGCCCCCGGAGAAGAGAGAAGCTGTTTACTCTCGTTTGATTAAAGAGATTCTGGCAAGCGGAAGTAGAGTTTTGTTTTTGGTTCCGGAAATTGCCCTGACCCGAACCCTGATGGAAAGGTTTGAGAAAAGGCTGGGAGAAAAGGTTGCTCTTCTTCACAGTCAATTATCCGAGAGAAAGAGGGAGCTCGAGTGGCGAAAGATAAAAGAGGGAGAGGTGGATGTGGTTGTTGGCCCTCGTTCAGCTCTTTTTTCTCCTGTTGATCGTCTGGGTTTGATTATTGTCGATGAGGAGGAGGATGACTCATACTATCAGCTTGAGAGTCCTCCCTATGATGCCCGGAAGGGCGCCTGGTTGAGAGCAAAGCATGAAGGAGCGGCGCTTGTCTATGGTTCAGCCCTTCCTTCTGTTGAGGCATTTTACAGGGCCAGAAAGGGAAAGTATCTTTTTTGTTTAGATAGTGAGCGAAGAGAGACGAAGGTCGAAATTGTTGATGACAGGCTGGAAAGAGGGTTGATTTTCTCTAAGCTCGAAGAAAGGATATCTGAAAGACTGAAGAAGGGAGAGCCAATTTTAGTTTTCTTTAACCGGCGAGGATATGCCTTTTATCTTTTCTGTTCAAGATGCAATTACATCTCCCGCTGTATTCATTGCGATATTGCCTTGACCTATCATAAGAGAGAAGGGAGATTGGTCTGTCACTACTGCAATTATTCTATTGCCATAATGGATCGTTGTCCTGACTGTGGGAGCAGGATGATCAGAGAAAGAGGTGCAGGTATAGAGGCGGTTGAAGAAGAATTGAAAACAATTTTCCCTCAGGGCAGGATAGCGCTTTTTGCGACAGATTTGAACAAGAGAGAGCAGGAGAGAATCATTCGTAACTTCTGGAGCGGGAAAATTGATATTCTGGTTGGAACGCAGCTCTTAGCTCATCAGGTAGAATTACCTCCGGCGTCTTTGGTTGCCATTCTCTTCCCAGAAACAATTCTTACCCTGTCAGATTACAGAGCCAGTCAAAAAACTTTCCAGACATTAAGCCGGATGATGAAGTTTCTTAAGAGCGATAATAAGGCGGAGGTTATTATCCAGACAGCTCTCCCTCAACATTTCAGTATACGTCAGGCTGCCCTGGGAGATTATTTTTCCTTTTTTAAGGAGGAGTTGAAGCTCCGCCGCCTTATGAATTATCCACCCTTTTCCCATATGGCTGAAATTTTATTCCAGGGCGAGAATTTAAGAAACGTAGCCAGGAAATCAAGGGAATTTTCAACCAAGGTGAAAAGCTTCGCAGGAGATGTGGAAATCTTGGGTCCTGCCTTGGCGTCTGTTTCAAAGGTGAGAGGGATGAACAGAGTCCAGGTCATCCTAAAGGCCCGCAGAAAGGAAGAATTGGACAAAGTTTTGAGAGAGTCACTAAGGATAATCAAACTAAGAAAATCAGTTTGGGTTTACGAATGAGATGATGAACGGCGCTTGGGGCAATGATAAAGTCTGTTCTCGCAAATATAAAAAAAAGGGGACAGGCTACTTTTTCTGTGGGAAGAATATTTTTAGGGGTCAGCCCAGTCGGCAAAGTATACGGTCAGATAGCCTGTAGCTTGAATCCTGTTGCCGCCCAAGTCATGACCGATAAAATCGAATCTGGCTACCGACCAGATGACGTTCAAAGTCCCAATCAGAGCGTTCAAGGGAGGGGCAGCCTTGGCTTCCGCTCTCACTCCCAGAATATCGAGATCCAAAGTAGCGTCAACTTCGCAAACAGCTGAGAGACTGACCTCGAATGAAAAGGGGACATCGACTCCTTCAGTGCCGCCTCCGTCATAGGAAGTCATGTAAGTGACCTTATAGCGGTCAATCATTACACTGGTTTTGTAGGATTCTCAAGGCACAAGGGGCTCTGGTTTCTTAAGCTTCGCCTCCAGTGTAACCACAACCGGATTTGTCAGGTAGCCTCCCTCTGTTTGGACATCTGATACAAGATAATCTGCATCATTCCCCTCTACATCCACCCCGAGTATTCTCGTGACTGTCAGAACAACGCCGGACTTTTCGCTATCGCCCACTCTGTTATTGCAGGAGAGAAGGAAGAAAAAAACGCAAAGGATTGCTGCAATTTTTAGGTAATTTTTCATTCTTTTCATTTTATGCATCCTGTTATTTTATTATTCGAGGAGTGATAAAAATGATCAGCTCTCGGTTTTGCCTTGTTCGAGCGAAATTCTTGAAAAGGCCTCCCAGAATGGGAATCTTATGGAGCAGGGGAACTCTTTCTCGAGTAAAAGAATCTTCAGTCCTGTAAATTCCTCCGATAACGGTTGTCCCCCCATCAATAACCATGACCGTTGTTGTTGCGCTTTGAGTAGTTATCGGAGGAATTCCGTTGACCAGGTTGCCAAAGTCTGCCGCGTTGTTCCTTATTTCAATATCCATGATAATTGTTCCTTCAGCCGTAATCTGAGGAGTAGCTCTAAGCTCTAATGCTGCATTAACGAATCTCGTGGTTGTGGTAAAGTTAGCTACAGTCTGGACAGGAATTTGCCTTCCCTGGATAATCTCTGCCTGCTGGTTGTTCTGAGTGGTTACCGTGGGGCTGGAGATGATTTGGCCCTGGCCTGAAGTTTCAAGAGCAGAAATAGCCACATCCAGCCTGAAGGTATCCAAGACACTGCCAAAAGAGAGACCGAGTGCGGTATTGAATGCAGGAGCAGGGAGGTTTATAGCATAACCGCCCAGAGGCCCTCCGATTCCTTTGGTGGTGATTCCTTTAGGGATTAGAGCCCCGTCAACTGTTATGTCACTCGGGAATTTTAGAGATGTCTGGTTGCCATGAAGAGGATCCATTATACCGCGAAATCCCCATTGGATACCGAGGTTGCGGACAAAGGTGGAACTGGCCTCAACAATCCTGGCCTCGATCGAGACTTGTGGAGTTGGCGTATCAAACACAGCGATGAGTTTTTCCAAGGTATCGATTCTGTCTACCACGTCAGAAATGATCAAGGTGTTTGTCCTCTCATCGACAATGATTTCTCCCCTTTGGGAGATTCTGCTCCTCAGTAGACCTTCAACATCTCCAGCTTTTGCGTAGGAGAGGTCAAACACTTTAACCTGGACAGGACCGGCTAATTCTTTGCTTTCTTGTAGCTTTCTCTGCTCTTCGTCTTCTCGAGTGAGAATTGCCATAGGAGCAATTCGGAGAACGTTCCCATCAATTGTTTTTCCCATTTTGTTTAGCCTGAGGATAATATCGAGAGCTTGATCCCAGGGAACATCCTGCAAGTCGCAGGTGACAGTCCCTCTTACTTCTGGATCGAAAACGACGTTCAGGCCGGCAAAATGTCCCAAATACAGAATAACATCTCGCAGGTCAGCATCCTTAAATTTCATACTGATGATTTCTCCAGTATATCTTACTTCGGGTGCTTCAAGGACTGTAGGCCTGATGGGAGTGACGGGAACCTCTGGGACTCTCTCTGTTACTACAGGAACCTCGGTTGGCACGACTGGCACTGGAGGTGTTACCTCTTCAGTTGGAGTCGGGGGAACCGGAGGTGCTGGTCTTGGAGTCGGGGGGACCATGGCGGGAGCAACTCGAGCTATTTCATCTTCATAGAATTGGAAGATAAAATTCTCTTTCTCAGAGTATAAAGTATAGAATTTGGGCCGATCAAGGTCGAAGACAAGTCGGGCGATTGTGTAAGGGGGAGCCGTTTCAAATTGTCCCGTTCTTACTCTTAGGATATCCAGCTTTCCTAATGGATAGCGGAAA
>CAYUXD010000019.1:0-17354 GCA_964448655.1 uncultured Eubacteriales bacterium | reverse complement strand
AGCTCGGATTGCTCGAAGGAATAATCCAGGAAGAAGGGACCTTGGTTATCTTAAGCAAGGAAAAAAATCTCTCTCCCCTCAATGACTTGCTCGAAGGGCAGACAAGAATCAGGCTCCAGAGCACGAGCGAACTCAAAAAAGGAAGAGAGATCTGCATTTTTGACTCTCATAAGGGAGAGGTCAAATCCATATCTAACGCGGACAAAGAAAGCGTAGTCCTCTCTTCTCCTTTGAATTTTTCTTTTCTGAAGGAAAAAACTCAAGTTTGCCTTCTGAAAAAGATTTCTCTCTTCCTTGAAAAGGATAAACAAATTCTCAGAAGAAAGACTAATGCCAGCCCTGCCCAGCCTCTTTTAGAAGATGCAATCTTATTTGCTTTTAGCTATGAAAAAGCCTCAAACCTGGCGAGACTGCATCTTGCTCTCACCTCAAACAAGGAGAAAAAATATGAAATTTCGGTGTTTCCCAAGAATGCAGCTCTGGCATTCAGACGCTGATTGGAACGCTAACCAGAACGATGACCTGAACTTTAACCGGAACGCTAATCAGAACGATGATCGGAACGTTAGCCGGTATGCTAACGGGTACGCTGACCGGAACGTTAACCAGAACGATGACCCAAACGCTGACCAGAAACAGCAGCGGCAGCCGTGCATTGACCAGAAGAGAAAAACAAGGAAAGGCGCTATGACTCTGGTCTCCGTATTTCTTTTTTTTATCTTTTCAACGCTTGGATTAAGCATGCTTTATTTTTCTCAAATTTATCTCAAATTAAGCGCTTATAAAAAAAACTCGACTCTCCTTGATTATGCTTCGGAGAACGGAATAAAGCTTGGCTTCGATCATTTTCTCAACTTGCTTTCTCAGAAAGTTTCACCTTCGCTTCTTTCCCTGGAAGAATCCAATGAACTCCGAGAAGATACAATAAACAAAGGTTCAGGGATAGTGGAAAAGCTCCTCGGATCGCACCTTCCGTTCCAGAATTCCCAGGCCTGGGAAAACCTCGGATGGGAAAGCATAACAAATTTTTATTTCGAAAAAATCGAGGAAAAAGAAGATTATTTCCATGCTACCTACAAAACAGAAATTTCATCAGAAGGAAAAATAAAAAATTTTAAAGAGGTCAGGGAATCCAGCCTCGAAGCTGGGTTGGGAATTTTCGCCGGCAACCTCCCTCTTCCGTATATCCCTTTGCTCGTAGATAAAAAGCTTGATCCAGATCAGAAAAAAGATTTTATGGAAAAGAATAAAATAGACTTTCTCCCTTCAGAAAAGAATCTCATCTCTCCTCAAATAAGCTTCGCTGGAGGAGATCTAATTCCCAAAGATGCAAATTCACAGGTGCAAAAAGCCCTGAAAATAAAATTCTTTTATCCCCAAAATCTTACCAACCGCCGCCTTCGAGCCATCCTTGGACTGGAAGAGACAAACGAGCCTGTGCCTGACGGAGTTTATCTAATCAAAGACGACATAGGCTTAGGAGGGATTTATGTCCAGGGAGATTTGGAGGAGATGGTCACAGCCATCGAAGAGAACTTCCAGGTCGTATCATTTCTTACCGAACAGGGCTGCTGGATTCTCAAGTACTGCCCGTCAAAGAGCAAAACGATTTTTTCTACACCCGAGGAAGTCTTTTATTACGATCTTATCCCCCTGGGAATCATCATCGTCAACGGTAAGATTAATTCGCTCGGAGGAGGGGTGATGGATCTTTCCGGCCAGGCCATCCTGGTCACAGAAGAAGAAATCCCGTCAATTCTTAACGGCGTAGATTTAACGATTATCTCCTCGGATAAAATCACTCTTTCCTCCCATCTCATCCACCAGGGAGTCAAATGGATAGATAAAGTGCCCTATGTAAAAGATTCAAATTCCCAGTTGATTATTTTTGCAACGGGAAAGGATTTCCTGGGAAACACCGAAAGAGAAGGAAAAATAATAATTGGTAAAGACTCTCCCCAGGAGATAAAAATTCAAGCCTCCTTAACAGCCGCTGATAAGGGATTCTCAGTAGAAGGAAAGGGGAAAACTGTTCATATTCTGGGAAGTCTCCACGCTTCGGATTACACATCCAACGAAAACAAACTAACATTCACGTTCGACGAGCGGCTCTTAGAGGAGAGTGATCTTGTCCAGAATGCACCAAAGACAGCCAAACCTGTTCTCTGTCTTTCCTTCTTTAAGCCTTTGGAGTGGAAGGAGTTCTGAATGAAAAATAAAAAAATATTCTTCTCTGTGAATTGCATGAGAGGATTTTCACTCGTGGAAGCGCTTATCGCCACTTTCATTCTGGCCATCATCCTGGGCCTTGCTTCAACTTCATTCCTGAACCTTGCCCCTAAATACAGGCTTAAAAGTGCTGTCCGGGAAATAAACTCCCGCCTGAATTATGCCAGATATAAATCAATATTCGAGGGAGTAAAAGTCAGAATCAGATTTGACCAGCACAGCTATGCCATCGAAACATATGATGAGGAGAAGAATGAATGGAGGAGAGAGCGAGAATACTTTCTCAAGGGAGTAACACTTCAAGCAAATAACAGCCCTACGTTTCATCCAGTAGGAACTGTTTCCAATTTGGCTTCTATCTACATCTCGAATTCGTGGGGAAAGCACAAAATCACTCTTGCCATATCAGGGAGAATAAAAATTATCCAGCTTTAAACTGCAGGAAATTACCGGCTTTTTCTTCTAGAAATTTCTCCCTTGGCTTTTTTTATTCCCAAATAAGTGGGCAGGGCTGCAACAAGGCATGAAGAAGCCACAATTAGTTGCCAAGTATCTAGCTGTTTTTCCCTAATAAAATCAACAAGCGAAACAATAATGTTTAAGATGGCAGCACCGACCAACACCCATAGCAGTACGACACCGATTTTTTTTCTTTTTCTCAGCCTATCCAAACTGATATCTTCAAGCTTTTCTTTTGCCATAATTTGTTCCCTCCTATCCCGAGTACATCATCAAGGATGTAAAAGTCAAGTTCAATCAAATTCTTCTTCATCGTTAGAGGGCGCAAGCTCCATCATGAAGAGTTATTGAGAAAAGAGTCAATTTTAATTCGTATATATTTATTGGTATTAAAATATTCGTATTTATTCTTAGAGGGCCGATTTTGGCTCAAAAATGGGACTTCAAAGGCGATATTTAAGGCAAAAAACTTGACAGATATGCATATTTTATGCATATCTATGCATATGAGGACAACAATAAACATCGATGAGAAGATTCTTAACAGAGCTTCCGAGTTGACAGGGATCAAAGAGAAGACATCATTGGTCAGGCTTGGATTGGAGGCCCTGATTGCTCTTGAAAGCAATAAGAGACTTGCCAGATTAGGAGGAAGCGAGAAATCCATTCGCCCTATTCCAAGAAGAAGGTCGGGCAAAAAGTAGCTATGGTCCTGGTTGATACTTCAGTTTGGGTGTCTCATTTTAAAGACGGAAACCCGCAACTCGAGGCGCTTTTGATGAAGGGGAGAGTTGTCTGTCATCCCTTTATAATTGGTGAGCTGGCTTGTGGTAATCTTAAAAATAGGAAAGAAATATTTTCGCTTTTAGAGGCTCTTCCAACGGCAACGCCTGCAAATCATAGAGAAGTATTGTACTTTATTGAGCAACATCAATTAATGGGAATTGGCCTTGGCTACGTTGATGTCCATCTTTT
This sequence comes from uncultured Eubacteriales bacterium, assembly GCA_964448655.1. Classification (GTDB taxonomy): domain Bacteria; phylum Acidobacteriota; class Aminicenantia; order Aminicenantales; family Aminicenantaceae; genus SOIV01. Next base: position 13,691 of record CAYUXD010000019.1, on the reverse strand, counting down.
GGCCTCTGCACGTCTATCGAGAATACCCTTTTGGACGAGGGATAAAAAGTTAATGGAAGCTGCTGTAAAATTAAATGCTTCCTATAAGTAAACCTGCTTCGTTGGAGAGCTAGCCTTCTGTCTTGTTATACCAGGGGTAATTCAAATTATAAAAGTCTTTAAAGGCATAACACTGCTTATTTAAAAGGCGGGCTTGATGAATCAAGCCCCTACAATAAAACAAGCCCCTACAGAAGATAAATCAAATCCCTACCAAGAATCATTTACAAGATACAAAGGCGGGCTTGATGAATCAAGCCCCTACAATAAAACAAGCCCCTACAGAAGATAAATCAAATCCCTACCAAGAATCATTTACAAGATACAAAGGCGGGCTTGATGAATCAAGCCCCTACATGAAGATAAATCCTACAGAAACAACATTCCCATAAAAAGAAAAATCCTACATAAAGATCTCTTATAAAGACTAATCCTGCATAAAGGTTAATCCTAAATAAAGATTAAAATGTCATTTAGTTTTTGTGAGGACTTCTATGATTTTTAAAAGACAAGAGATAAGGTCTATAAATAAATTCTTAAATGATTTGAAGAAAAGAGAAGCCGGAGGAGGTTTTTTTTAGGCGCTTGCAGTTAGAAAGTGTTCAGAGACGTTAATATCGTATTTAAAAGGGTCCAGGGTTTTTACGATTTTCTTTTTAAACTTTTTTGTTTCAGGGTCTTTCTCTGCCAGGTCGACAATTCCACCGTCTATCTTATTGCCATCCTTGTCAGCAATAATTTTCACTTTAGGGCAGGTCATAAGAGCCATATCCGGGTTTGTCTCCATCACGATGCCCCACTCCTTGGTGTCAAGGACGACAAGGGATCCGATAGGATAGATTCCTATCATGTCGGCGAAAACCTTGAGCAAGATGGCGTCGAATTCTGACCCGCTTTTCTCCAGCATCCAGCTTGTGGCCTCTTCTCTAGTTGCGGTCTTCTTTCTATAGGGTCTTTCGGTCGTTACAGCGTCAAAAAAATCGCATATCTTAACAATTTTACTCAAGAAATCGGTGTGATCCTTTTTCCAGTATTTAGGATATCCGCCCCCCTCGAGGTTTGCCCAGATGTGGTGTTCCATGGCCACATTAATGGCACTTACTGGAAGAATACTCAATTCTTTAAGGCAGGCCAGTTTTTGAGCACCATGCCACGGATGAGTTTTTATTATATCAAATTCATTATCGTCGAGCTTACCCGGTTTATTCAGAATCTCTTCAGGAATCTCTACTTTTCCCATGTCGTGAAAAAAAGCGCTTACTCCCAAGTCTACTAATTCTTTTCTTTCAAGACCTAATCTTCGTCCAAAACAAATAGACAAAACGGTTACATTAGTCGAGTGATTGAGAGTGTATTCATCATAATTTTTTATATTTGTTAAGCCTATCATGAAAGATTCATTCTGACTTACAAGATTTATTATGGACTGCATCAGTCTCCGAGTGGTTTTTAGCTGGACCCTTTTTTTCTGTTTTTCTCTCTCGACGACTTCTTTCAGGTGGATTATGCTCTTGAAAAAGAATTTTATCGCTGATTCCTGAAGCTGCTCTTCTCGCATACCTCCGGTCACTTCAAAGGGATGCATCTTCTCCAAAAATATATGGCCTATTCCCTTCTCATTTAATACCGCCTCGAAATCTTCGAAAGGATTCTCTTTTTTTACCTCGCCATCTATAAAAAGAGTAATAAACTGAGTCAGCTCACCCTCACTCAAGCCAGGATTGAAGCCAAGCGTCCCTATCTCCTTTTCTCTGAATTCATCAGCCAAGAATTTAAAATTGTGGTAGCTGCGAAAATCAAATTTGACTCTGGCAGTGTTGAAAAATAAAGTGTTTTCCCGAAACTGGAATACGGCCTTCCCTTCTTTTTTTAAGATATTTTGAATTAAGTTGAAGAGAAGATTAATATGCCTAATGAAAGTAAGATTATTGGGCTCATAGATTTGAGCAACCTTCATAGCTGAGGAAAGGCGGATAAATATCTCCTCTATTATCTTAGATATAGATTTCTTGGCTCCCTCGATGTAATCCTTTCTTACTTTCTGATCTTTTTCTTCCATGATTAAGTACCCTGCTCTTCGTTGGTATCTTCTTTCGGTTCCTCTTTGGTCTCTTCTTTTGGTTTTTCCTCAGCTGCTACTTTCACCAGCGCATGATTACAAGCTTGCCGAATGGCTTTATTTCGTATCTTAGTCCCCTCCTTGAGTATATCCGCAGCTTCAGGAGTAGCCATTACTCCCAGGGCAGAAACCGCACAGAGGCGAGTCTCGTTGGTTTTATATGGGAAGAAAATCTTCCTTTTTTTCAAAAGGGACCGAAGGAAAGCACTAATCTCTCCGCTTTTAGTGCTTGCCAGAAATTTAAGAATAGCTTCTTTCTCCCGCTTGCTTTTTTCCCTGAAGCCTTTTTCGTGAGCTATCTGCTTAACATAATCTAATGTAGCGCTATCTCCAAGATATTTAAGGTTCTTGAGAGCTGCTGTGCGAATTTCTGTATACGTGTCAGAAAGAAATCTTAACAGGATCTTGTTGGAAGCTTCATCTCCAGCTTTTCCCAGGGCGCGGATAACATCAAGCCTTATCGCTTTATCCGGATGATTAACGAAATCCTCAAGTTGGGCCATTTCCGTTCTCTCGCCTGTGGTCGTCAATATGCTTAGAATTTCCCTTGTTAGAGATGCTGACTGGCCCCTGGCAAGATTGAAAAGAGAATTTAAATCATATTCTCCGATTTTTTTAAGAAAATTAGAAGCCTTCTGCCTGGAAAAAGGAAATTTTGAATCCTCCCAAATCACGGCAACGACCGGAAGGGCGCCGGCACCCAGATTTTCCAGATATCCGAAGAAAGTGTCAAAATCTGCGATCCGTCCATCCGAGTATATCTTTCTCAAGCTGGCGACAGCGTCAGGCGCCACAGCACTATCTGAGATTCTCCCCAGTAATTTCGCCCTTTCTTCAGATTTAGCAGAGATTATTTTCTTTAATTCTTCAACCCTGTTTAAAATTGATAGACCCATTGAAAAGTCAGCTTTTTCCATGACTTTTTGGCGGCATTCACCAAGGACTTCTGTAATAGCCGCGAATTCCACTTCTCTTTCTTCAAAAAAGAGGAGTTCAAATAGTAAATCTATAAGCTCAGGCATGTGAGGAGTTGTCCGACTTTCTTCGAGCATGAACTCAATCTCAGGAATTTCATCCTTGCTTACAGCACCCACCCTGGTACCAGGAAGTATGCCCGTTCCAGCTTCTTCTCCTTCGTATTCTCCCTCTCCCTTTTCTCTTCCCTCCTGTATTCCCAAAATAAGGCTTTTTTTAAAGAGTTCTTCATCGTCAGGAGTCATTTCCACCTTCCCCTTTGCAAATCCCACTTTATCAAAAGGGCTTATTTCTTCTGTCGGTTCTCCAATATCCTGGTCAAGAAATTCGTCAATGGAATAATATCTAATATAAATAAAATTCTTTTCCCAAAGAGAGTTAACAATATCAGCATCTTCTGGAGGAAGGTCAGAAACTTCACTTATGGTCCTAAAAAATTCACGAAGCTCTTCTTTATCCAGGCCCTTATGAAAAGACAGCTCTCTTAGCCCATCTTTATAAAAGAGAAAAGGAAGGCTTTTCCTTCTTTCTTCATCCTGGAAAACTACTTCTCCCTTGAAAGAAAAGCTGAATTCTCCCACCTGCATTGATAATTCTTCATATTCGTTAAGAAATTCTCCTATCTGGTTACTGAATAAATCTATAGATTTTGCAACGGAGGGATTTTCTGGAGGATAAAGCTTTATCAGAGAGAAAGTTTTTTTAAAAAACTGGATAACCTTCTTAGCTTTATTAACTTCAAAAGGATCTGACTTGGGTTTCTCCTGCTCTTGCTCTGGTTTCTCTTGTTCTAGCTCGGGTTTCTCTTCCTCTGACTTGGGCTTCTTTTGCTCTGACTTGGGCTTCTTTTGCTCTGACTTGGGCTTCTTTTGCTCGTCCGTATTTTTTTGGTCTTTGAAATCTTCTGGGTTCATTTCCAGAGCTTTGTTTGTTATAGTTTATTATTTATTATAATTCAAACGGAATACTTCATTTAAAGGGAACACTTCCCTTAGCCAAACCCTATCGCTTTTTCTCATAATTCTTCAATATTTTAAACCATTTCTTAAGTTCTGTCATCTTTTATCTCTTAGCTATTCATCGCAAGGGCTTGATTTATCTGGTGTAGAGGCTTGTTTCATCAAACCCACACGTTTGTCTCTTAGGGACCTGGTTTATCATATACACATGTTCACCTTCCAGGAATTTGATTCATCAAACCCACCTAATTATTCGTAAAATCAAAAATGTGGGCTTGATTAATCAAGCCCCTACGCAAGAAAAACCAAACACCTGCATAGAATTAGTCAAAAACATACATCAGATGAATCAAGCCCCTACACAAGAAAAACCAAACACCTGAACCATCTATTTTGGACCATAAGGTGGGCTTGATGAATCAAGCCCCTACAAAAAGAGAACTTTCAAATGTAAAATAAAGCCAGAAAACATACTAAAATTAAAAAAACAAATTTAAATAAAAAAACAAAATTTGAAATTGTTAAATTAATTGGTATATATTTAGAAAGCCAGAGGATAAAAAATCATTTTATCAGGAAGGAAAATCACGTTTTCGGGAAGGAAAATTATGTTTTCAGGAGGGAAAACCATGAAAAAGACTAATCCAGTATCACTCTTGATTTTTATCTTTGTTTTCACCTTTCTCTCAAGCTTCCCTCTCTCTGCCCAAGAGCCCTATAAGCTGCCTCCCAAAGAAGTCATAGATATCGTGGATACACTTCCTTCACCTCTCACTACTATTAGCCCAACCGGCGATTTAATGCTCCTTGCAGAATACGGACCCATGCCTTCTATTGCCTACATGGCTCAACCCATTCTCAGGCTTGCCGGAATGAGGATCGCACCAAAGTATAACAGCCGCCATCAAACGACTTTTTATGCCGGGCTCATCATACAATCGATAAAAGACGGGTCAACAAAGCGAATTGCTCTTCCCGAAGGGGCAAAACTCGATTATCCCCAATGGTCTTATGATGGTCAATGGTTGGCCTTCCCTCGCTATACTGATGGAGGCGTTGAACTCTGGGTTGCCGAGGTTAAGACCGGAAAGGCAAAGGCTATCACCGGACCAATAATCAATGCCACCCTAAGCTCTGGTTTTATGTGGCTTCAAGACAACCGCCATCTCCTCATCCACACCATCCTGGAAAACCGCGGGAATCCCCCTCGAGAGCCCGAAGTCCCGGTCGGACCCAATATCCAGGAGACAAAGAAAAAATTCTCCAAGGTATGGACTTACCAGGACCTTTTGAAAAATCCTTATGATGAGAAGCTGTTCGACTATTACACAACATCCCAAGTAATGGAAATAGATGTTATCTCCGGCAGCAGCAGAAAGATTGGCGGTCCCGGTGTATACAACTATGCTGATCAATCCCCGAACGGAAACCTGCTGCTCGTTTACAGGATAAAAAAACCTTACTCTTACAGCGTCCCTCACTACTCTTTCGCCCATACTCTTGAAATATGGGACAGAGACGGCAAATTAGTCCATCTTTTTGCAGACCTCCCTCTAGCTGATGAAGTCCCTATGAGGGGAGTTCCCACAGGTCCGAGGTCTGCCGGCTGGAGGGCGTTCAAACCAGCCACCCTTATCTGGGCTGAAGCTTTAGACGAAGGTGACCCTGAAAAAAAAGTCCCCCACAGGGACAAACTCATGACACTTTCTTCTCCTTTCAATGAGCAGCCGAAAGAGATTTTGAAAATTCAGCATCGTTATTCAGGAATCTCATGGCTAAAACCAGAAGGAAATGCCTTCATCACAGAATACGACTGGAAGAGAAGATGGAGAACTACTTATCTTATAAATGTTGATGATCCGGCCGAGGCTCCAAAAAAAATATTTGACCTCAGCATTCATGACCGCTACAACGACCCCGGCCGCCCTGTTTACACAATAACTCCTGCAGAAGAATGGATCCTGCTTCAGGATAAGGACTGGATTTATCTCTCTGGAAGCGGAGCTTCCCCCAAGGGAGACATGCCTTTTCTTGACAGGCTAGATCTAAAGACAATGGAAAAGAAGCGGCTCTTCCAGTGCGAGGAGGGCAGCTATGAGACTTTTGTGGACTTTGTGGGAAAATCCAGGAATCAAATCATTACCAGGTACGAATCTGAGACCGAGCCTCCCAATTATTTTCTTTTCAGCCTGAGGAAGAAGCAGAGGAAAGCCCTAACCGATTTTAAAGACCCTGCTCCTCAGCTTGCAGGCGTGAAGAAGCAACTCATCAAATATACAAGGGAAGACGGAGTGGAGCTCTCCGGAACCCTGTATCTGCCTCCAGGATACAAGGAAGGAGAGAAGCTGCCGCTTGTGATCTGGGCTTATCCCCGTGAATACAGCGGCCGAGGGCTCGCAGGGCAGGTAACAGGCTCGCCTCACCGGTTTACATTTTTCAGAGGTTACTCACAGCTTTTCTTCGTAACTCAAGGATATGCTCTTCTCGATGAGGCTAAAATGCCTGTGGTCGGAGACCCGAAAACCATGAACGATACATTTGTCGACCAGATTGTCTCGAATCTAAAAGCAGCCATAGACAAACTGGATTCCATGGGCATCATTGATCCCGAGCGTGTTGGTGTGGGCGGACACAGCTACGGGGCTTTTATGACAGCCAACCTGCTGGCACACTGCGACCTTATAACAGCCGGGATTGCTCGAAGCGGTGCTTACAACAGAACCCTGACACCCTTCGGGTTCCAGAACGAACGAAGAACCCTCTGGGAAGACCCGGAAATTTATTTTAAAGTTTCTCCCTTCATGCATGCCCATAAAATAAACGAGCCTATTCTTCTCATCCACGGCGAGGCAGACAATAACTCGGGAACTTTTCCCATCCAATCCGAGAGACTTTATCATGCCTTAAAAGGCCATGGAGCAACTGCTCGCCTGGTCATGCTTCCCCATGAAAGCCATGGTTACAGGGCCAGAGAGTCTGTCCTTCATGTGCTCGCCGAGATGTTTGAATGGTTCGATAAATACGTGAAGAAAAAGTAAGAAGTAAGCGGCAGGTGGAGTTCACTCTGTTCGAGATGAAAACTTAGAAATCAGATTTTTAGCTTTAATTGTTTTTTAAGATATGGTTTGAAAAATGCTAGATCCAAAATGCGCAAAATGTAAACCTAAACCATGTTCTCAAGGCATAAAAGATGAATCTCTCCTCCCCTCTTTCTGTCCCCTAAAAACCTCCAAAAGCTTGATCAAGGAAGTAAAAAGAAAGTACCAGACTAAAGAAATCAAGAATTTCTATATCCAGTCCGCCCTGACAGAAAAGGAAGCTTACGACGAAAAAGAAGCCAGGGAGAAAGGAAGGACAGTCCCTGTAAGACCGAGGATAAGAGAAATTGCCGAGTTTTCAAAGAAGATCGGTGTTAAAAAGATCGGCATAGCCTTCTGCAGCGGTCTCAGCGACGAAGCAGCCAGAGCTTCTTCAATAATTGAAAAACACGGATTCGAGGTTTGCTCCGCAATATGCTCCTGTGGAGCAATAGATAAGAGCGAACTGGGCGTGCCTCCTGAATACAAGATAATGGACCCGGAGAAATTTGAAGCTGGATGCAATCCCCTTCTTCAGGCTGGGCTTCTGAACAAGGCCAAGACCGATATCAACATCATCATCGGCCTCTGCGTCGGCCACGATATGCTCTTCACCATGAATTCTCAAGCTCCGGTTACAACCCTGATTGTCAAAGACCGCTTTACAGGACACAATCCGGTTATCAGCCTCTACACAAAATACCATAAGAATATCGTATAGATTTTAGGTTTAAAGTGGTAAAATTGCTTATTATAAGGATTGCTATTTATTGTAAAGATTAATATTTATTACAAAGCTCATTTTATTTTTAAGGGAGGTAAATTTGAAAAAAACAATTTCAGTCCTGGGATTGGTTCTATTTCTCTCTGCCGTTACAGCCTCGGCAGTCCTCAATACCCAGGAAGAGGCTCCAGAGAAAAAATTCGCCTCTGTCAAGGAAGTTTCTCCCTTTTCTTACTGCTGCATCCCGCATAAAGGTCCATTAACAGAGATCGAGGGAGTTATAACGGAGTTGATGAAGGCTGTTCAGGAGCAAAAAATTTCTCCAGCAGGGCCTTTGATCGGAATCTACTATAACAGTCCGTATGAGGTAAAACCTGAGGAGCTAAAGTGGGAAATGGGATTCCCTGTCTCAGCCCAGGTAGAAGTCCAGGCACCCCTGGAAAAGAAAGAGTGGAAATTCACTCTTGTCGTCTCTGCCATCCATAAAGGCCCTTATGAAGAGACCGGAAAGACATACTACAAGATGTTTGAATGGATGCAGGCTAACAAATTAATGCCCGCACGGCCGGTCATGGAGCGTTTCTTGAATATGCCCACTCCCGATACCAAGCCTGAAGACCTGAGGACAGAAATATGGATTCGCTGCCAGAAGAAGGAGAAATAATTTACAGCTCTTTATCTAAACTATCATCTTCATTCAGCCAAAATTGCACCATTATTTATCCCCGATGGTTCTTCTCTCTCAAAATTCGACTAATCACGACAGGTGAATCGATGTTACCGAGGGAGGTATAAAAAAAGAATCAAAACTCACCTAAATTTCACCTCTTAGGGCGATTTACATGTTTTCCATTATGAATTATTCTCTCTCAAAGGAAGAACAACTTTAAGATTTTTAAAGAGGATATATTGGCCACTCACAAAGAAAATCACGCCTCGCCCGCATCAAAAATAAAGTCGAGATTCAAGTCCATCTTTTACAATTCGGCGAATATCGCCGTTCAGGGATTCAACATAAAGGGCGAGGTTGTTTATTGGAACAGTTTTTCAGAAAAATTATTCGGATTCACCGAGAGAGAGGTAATAGGGAAAACTCTTAAAGGCTTCTTTGTGTCAGAGTCTGATGAAAACGAGTTCAAAAAATATCTAAGAAACGCTATTCGCCAAAATAAGCCTTCCCCCAAGAGAGAATGGGCAATAACCACAAAAAACGGAGAGGTTCTGCATGTTTTATGCCACATCTTTCCCGCAGTTCTCACCGCTCTGCCTGAAGAGGAATCCATAGCAATAGCCATGAATATCGACATAACAGACAGTAAGAGTACCAAAAATAAAACAAAAGAAATACTCCGCCAGCTTGAAAGATTCTCAGAAATATCTGCAGATATATTATCCATCAAAGATGAAGAGCAGCTTTTCGATCATGTATCTAAAGCTGTCGTCGATATTTCAGATTTCGGAAGAGTGTTCATATCCTATTTCACGGATACCCCTCCCCACCGGGAAATTATCGGGCACAAAGGAATTAAGAAAACTGATTTGGAGAGATTAAAGAAAGCAAAGATGCCGAGGGAAAAATACCTGAAATACTTTGAAAAATCCGTAAAAATCGGTAACCAGTCCTGCTACATCCCGCACTCCTTAAAGGACATCCTGGATAAGGATGCGGTCCCTCCCGGAGAAAAAACATACCCAAAAAAAGAAGGCTGCTGGAATAGAGAAGACAATCTCCTTGTAGCCATGAAAGATGCCAGGGGCAAGATAATAGGAATTATCTCGGTTAATGACTCCAAAAGCGGCTTGATCCCGACCGAAGAGACGGTAAGGCCTTTGGAGATTTTCGCTAACTTGATCTCGGAAATAATCCAGAGACACAAGCTTGACAAAATAATCAGCGAATCTGAAGAAAAGTATCGAGAACTGGTTAACAACATTAAAATAGGAATTTTCAGGGCAACACCGGACGGGAAACTTCTTGAAGTAAACCCCTCTGTTGTGGAGATGTTTGGTTACACGCATGCGAAGAAGTTTCTTAAAGTTAAAACACCTTATTTATACGAAAATCCGGTTGACCTGCTAAAACTGATGAAGGAATTGGAAGAAAACGACCTTGCCAAGAATAAAGAGTTCATTCTGAAAAAAAAGGACGGAACATCTTTTTGGGCAACTTTAACATCAACAGCGGTCAGGGACAACTCCGGAAGAATCATATATTACGATACAGTGCTCGAAGATATCTCAGAGAGAAAAAATTTAGAAGAAGAAATCAAACGGCTTTCCATCACTGATGAGCTAACAGGGCTGTACAACAGAAGATATTTCAACCAGAACTTACCCGATGAAATCAAAACAGCGGAAAGATGGAGAAGCGCTTTGTCCCTTATTATGATCGATATAGATGATTTTAAAGAATACAATGATAAGTACCTTCACCTTGAAGGAGATGAAATCTTAAAAGAAACCGCCCAGGTCATATCCCACTTCATCCGCAAAGAGACGGACTGGGCTTCAAGGTTCGGGGGAGATGAATTTGTCATTATCCTGCCCGGACTCACCACTGTCCAAGCGGCAAAGGTGGGGGAGAGGATCAGAAAAATTTTTCGACAGGTAAAGTTCAAACCCAAAGACGAAATAGTCCAAAAAACTTTAAGCATGGGACTTGCCTATTGTCATTGTACTGAAGTAAGGCCCAGGAGAGGTAACAAAAACAAAAGGACTCGGACAAATTATGAAAAAGTCGCCACAGAGTTAACCATTCTTGCCGATAAAGCCTTATTCAAGGCAAAAAAAGCAGGAAGAAACAAGCTAGTTATCTCGAAAGATTCTATAGAGCTCAGCCGGGTTTCTAAATAAGTCAGAACCGCGTTTTTAACAAGTCCGAATAAGAAGGTCATCCCCTTTTTTCGCTCAACCCCCCTGGTGTGCTCAACTCAAGCCCGGGCAGCTTAGCAACTATAGAATAAAACCAGAATAAAACAGATAGCTTTAATTTTTTTCCCCCCGCTTCACACCCGAGCAAACCTTGACGCAGACACCGCAGATATGCTGGCCGACAATCCCCATCTTCCTGAATTCTTTGAGCTTCTCAAAACATGCCCTGTGGTCAAACTCTTCTTTCTTCTCTCTTATAGCCTGGGCAGGACAGGGCTCAAGGCACTTCATGCACGTACCGCAATCACCCTCCAGAGGCTTATCCGCTTCAAGGGGCATGTCGGTCAGAACCGTGACCAGCCTGAACTTTGCTCCAAGTTCCGGATTGACAAGAAGGTTGCTCCTTCCTATAAAGCCCAGACCAGCCAGATAGCCGACTTTCTTATGGGAGAGATGCGCCCTCTGTCTATCCCAGTCTATTATCTGGGAGGCAGGAATGGGAAGGGCCTGGAAGCCGGACTCCTGTATATAGGAAGAAAGCAGGAAAGCTGCACGGTCCAGGAAAAAATTAAGCTGGCGGTAGTGGTGAAAATAAAGCGGAGTGGGCCTGTCCTTTATATCTTCGAGAACTGCATCAAGGAGCCTCTTACCGAGGGATATCCCCCGGTCGAATTTCTCCCTCAGCTTTCCCTCAAGGCTGAATTCTCCCCTGATACCCGCAACATCTGCTACTCCAAACAGGGACAGCCCCTGATCCAGGGCGAATCCCATCAGCCTCTCGTAGTTCTGCTTTCTCTCTTTCATGAAAGTCCATTTTACCGGCGACCGCCAGGGCTGTCAATGAAAGGACTCTACGGCATAAGAAGCCTTGGAGTCAAAGCCATGGTAGTCAGACCTTTAATACTTTTGTATTTTCATAATAACCAGGGAGTCAGACCTTTAACACTTTTATGACCCCCGTGTTGACTCAAAGGAAAGATTAAGATATATCAATGGGTGAATTTAGGCCAAAAAGGAGCAGTCATGGTTGAAAAGACTTTAGCCATAATCAAGCCTGATGCCATAAAAAAGAAACTCGCAGGGAAAATCATCCAGAGAATCGAGGATGAGGGATTTAAAATATCCGGTCTAAGGATGCTCCATCTCACAAAAGAAGAAGCAAAAGGTTTTTACATCATCCACAAGGACAAGCAATTTTACGAGAGCCTGACAGACTTCATGTCCTCAGAAGAAATCTTGATCATGGTTCTGGAAAGAGAGGAAGCCATCTCCCACTGGCGCCGGGTGATGGGAGTTACAGACCCTTCTCTGGCTGAGCCGGGGACCTTGCGCCAGATGTTTGGCTTCTCGATAGAGCGCAATGCCGTCCACGGCTCTGACAGTCAAACGACGGCAGAATGGGAAATCAATTATTTTTACAAAAAAGAATAACAATAGATTCCGTACCTCTAAACTTCGAAACAAGACAGGCTTAAAGAATGCTGCTTGTGCCAGCCTTTCTTGTCTCCACCCTTTTGACTGTAATCATAAGCCTCTTGACCACACCGCCAAAAAATGCCGAAAAAGAGCTAAATTCCATTGCCGCAAGATACCGGAGGTAACTGAAGCAGATTTAGTTTTTTTCCCAAAAATACGCTATATATTAGAATAAACTATGTGACGACCACTAGATATTGGGTAATGGCTTTTATGAATAAAAAAAAGCTTGACATTTTATTTCCAACGACATAGATTTACATTAGCGCCTTGGACGAGGAGATAGGAGAAAGGTTTCAGCCTGCTCTAACATCACTGAAACCTTGCATTTCATCCCTCCTTCAAAAAGGCGTATGTAATCTTAAAAGGAGGTTGCTATGCGCAAAAAAACATTCCTAAAAGCGGTTTCTCTCTTTGCCTGCTTGAGCATTCTCATGCTCTCTGTTCCTGGAGTAATCGCTGCTGAAAAGACCCCAAAAAAGAACGACAGCTTTATCAAGAACTATGTTAATAAACTCTCTATGCTTCTCCCGTTTTTGAACCTGAAAGTCAATGATAAGGGAGGCACATCCTCCGATCAAACCTATAATGACAATTCCAAACAAAAAATCAAGATTACCGGGACATTAACCTTAGTTAAAGGCCCTAAGAGCGGCGATTAATAACCTTTGTCGATTAAGCATAGTTTTAAACTTTGAAAATCCAAAGGGACTGAAAGCAAATTAATTCTCCATAACAAATTTATTACCAGCTAACACCCTTTCTAAGACTTGCACACTGCCATAGTACGATTAAAAATCGCAAACATTCCCCATATTGCATCACCCCTTGGGGGGGGAAAGATTCATCTCAAGAGGCGATTGACGCCTACCTAGCAAATCTAACATGATTTTTACAAGAAAAAGAGATATTTTTTATTCTATTTAAATTAAATAAAGTGAAACATCTAAAAATTAGGAAATTAATTTTCGTGACTACTGCCAGTCTCTTTTTTTCTTTTTATTTTTTTAGCCCTGAGCTTTTTTCCCTCAATAAAGCAGACTTAGAACAAGAATATTCTCAGCACTTCACACTTGCAGACAAATTAAGAAAGGACGGCAAATTCGAAGAGTCGATAAGGCTTTTCGAGAAGTCTTTTAGTATAGCAAAAAAATTCTCAGATAAAGAAAAAGAATGTGAGTCCCTTCGAAAGCTGGGACTTTTGAACTGGAACATCGGACAGCTTAAAGAATCCTCATTTCATTATGAACATGCCTTGAAGCTTGCACAAAAATTAAATTTAGAAGGCTTGCAGGCAGAAAGTCAGAAGGCGCTCGAAATTTATAGGCTTTATGAAGAAGGAAAAAGGTTCCGTTCCTCAGGTGAATACTCAGAATCAATAGAAAGTTTTCAACAGGCTATCGATTTAGCAAGGGAAATAGGAAGCAAAGAGCACGAGCTTAAATGTCTTC
>CAYUXD010000018.1:0-17953 GCA_964448655.1 uncultured Eubacteriales bacterium | reverse complement strand
ATAAACAATAATTAGAAAGAAAATAAGGTGGGCTTGATAAATCAAGCCCCTACAATATATAAAGCCCCTACAATATACCAGGCCCCTACGGAAGGTATTTCTTCAAGTAGCGGGAAGTGTGAGATTTTTTTGATTTGATGATTTCTTCAGGAGGGCCTTGAGCCACTATTTCGCCTCCTTTTTCTCCTCCCTCTGGTCCCAAATCGATGATATGATCAGCGCATTTGATCACATCCAGGTTGTGCTCGATGACTATAACCGTATGCCCTTTCTCTACTAAATTTTGAAAGCAGCGGAGGAGCACTGAGATGTCATCAGGATGGAGGCCGATTGTGGGTTCGTCAAAGAGATAGAGAGTTCTTTTTTCCCTCTGGTGGATGAGATGATAAGCCAGCTTGATCCTCTGAAGCTCTCCTCCAGATAAGGTTGTGGTGGGCTGGCCTAGTTTCAAATAGCCCAATCCCACTTCCACAAGTGGAGTCAGCTTTTTCCTAATCTTTGCCTGCTCAAAGAAAAAATCAAAAGCTTCAGAAACGGTCATCTGCAAGACCTGATCAATGTTTTTTTCTTTGTATTTGATCTCGAGAATATCGCTTTTGAACCTTTTCCCGTTGCAGGCCTCACAGGTCAATACCACATCAGAAAGAAATTGCATTTCTACAATTTGTTGGCCTGCGCCTTTGCATTGCTCGCATCTTCCTCCAGGAGTGTTAAAAGAGAAAAAGCCGGGCTTATATCCAAGAGCTTTTGCCTCTCTTGTTTGACTGAAAACTTCTCTGATTTCATCCATGGCCTTGGTGTAAGTGGCTGGAATGGAGCGGGGTGAAGTACTGAGTGGAGACTGATCGACCATGATGATTCTGTCGATCTGCTCCTTCCCCTTTATTGCCTTGTATCCGTCCTTTGCTTTGCCCAGCCAACCCTGGTAGAGAACGTCATTAAGTAAAGTGCTTTTTCCTGAGCCTGAAACTCCAGTTATGCAGGTGAATGTGTTGAGGGGGAGTTTTACATCCGGATGTTTGAGATTATGCTTGTGAGCATCTTTTATCTCAATAAAGTTACTGGATATCCTGCGGTCTTTCGGAATTTTTATCTCTTTTTCTCCCCTTATATATTGAGCAGTGAGGGAGTCATGATTCTTGAGAAATTCTTTCATGGGTCCGTTGAAGATAACCTCTCCACCTTCTTCACCTGCTCTGGGTCCCAGATCAATCAAATTATCAGCGGATTTTATGATTTCGGGATCATGCTCGACTACCATCACTGTGTTTCCGATCTCTTTTAGAGATTCAAGGATTTCTACCAAACGATGGTTGTCCCGAGCGTGGAGGCCGATGCTCGGCTCATCCAGAACAAAGAGGGTGCCCACAAGAGATGCGCTCAGGGCAGCAGCCAGATTTATCCTTTGTGCTTCGCCTCCGCTTAGGGTGAAAGTCATGCGGTCCAGGGTAATATAGTCCAAGCCAACTTCTAACAGAAACTTTAATCTGTTCTGGATTTCCTCGATGAGTTTTTCAGCCACGAGTTTTTGAAAGGGAGAAATCTTGAGCCTCTTAAAAAATTCATGGGCCTGCTGAACTGTCATCTGGACTACTTGACCGATGGAAAGCCCTTGTATCTTGACGCTCAGCGCTTGAGGATTGAGACGCATCTTCTTACAATCGGGACAAGGTTCATATTTTCGATAGCGGCTTAAGAAGACTCTCACCTGGACCTTGTATTTTTTTGTCTGGAGCCAATCAAAGAAACCTTTGACCCCGTGATAGCCGTCACCTCCATCGAGGATAAATTTCTTTTCTTCTTCTTTTAAATCCTTAAAGGGAATATCTGCGGCAATCCCTCTTTTCTTTGCTTCAGAAATCAGTTCATTCATCATTCCGCGGGAGACTGGCTTTGTCCAGGGCTCTATCGCTCCTTCTTCAAGAGACTTGCTTTTATCAGGAATAATCTTATCCTCATCAAGCATAGCCAGATCGCCGAAGCCATGACAAGCGGGACAAGCGCCCTGAGGACTGTTGAATGAAAAAAGATTGGGAAACGGATCTTCGTAGACAATCTCGCACGTCTTGCACTCGAGCTTATCAGAAAAAATGAACTCCTGTTGCTTGTCTGGCTGAACCTTGATTTTTCCTTCTCCTTTCTTGAGCGCGATCTCCAGAGAATCTACTAACCTTTCTCTCTCGTCTTTTTCCAAAGTCATCCTATCGACAAGAACATCAATTTGTTTTCTCTTTTCGAGTTTGACATCGTTAAGATTCATAATTTTGTTCTTATGAATGATCCGGAAAAAGCCGCCTTTTTTAAGAGCGGCTGTGCCTTTTTTCAGAGGCCAGGAGAAGGAAATCCATATTTTTGTTTTTGGAGGGAGGGCGTAGAGTAACTCGGCAATAGAGTCAACTGTATCTCTTTTGACAGGCTGTCCGCACTTGAGACAGTGTACGGTTCCTATCCGGGCATAGAGAACCCTTAAAAAATCATAGATTTCCGTAACAGTAGCCACAGTGGAACGCGGATTTTTGGTAACAGCCTTTTGCTGGATGGCAATGGCAGGAGTGATTCCTTCTATGAGGTCAGCATCAGGCTTTTCCATCCTCTCCAGAAACTGACGGGCATAGGATGAGAGGGACTCGATGTAACGGCGCTGCCCCTCTGCGTACAAGGTATCAAAAGCCAGAGAAGATTTTCCCGAGCCGCTAACACCGGTTACCACAATGAATTTATTAAGGGGAATATCAAGATTTATATTTTTTAGGTTGTGAACCCTGACTCCCCTGAGCATTATTGTATTTTTCATTAGGTGTTTGAACTGCCATAAATTTAAATAGAGAGAAAAAATCAGAGCGAAAAATTAATCTTTGCCTAAAGAATGCAAAAGATTTTGTAGTTACTTTTAAAATTCTCTATTTTCAACAGCAGGTATATTATTATAAGTCTTATAGTTTGAGGATAAAAGTTCTTTTCTTAATTCTGGTGGAAAATTACCCAAATAAATGACTTCCTTTTCTGTTTTTTTCTCCTATCTTCTTTTGATATAATGAGCGCATTCTTGGAAAGGAGATTTCGATGCAAAAAGGAACAATATATGCATTAATTCTGGGTGCAATTCCCTTTATCACTCTGGTTTTTGCTCTTCCCCTTGTAAACCGAGTAGAGCCCGTTATCCTGGGACTGCCTTTTCTTTTGTTCTGGATTCTCTCCTGGGTCGTGCTGACTCCCTTCATTCTCCTTGCTGCCTATTTTTGTGAAAAGAAGTTCAATATTCCCAAAGAAGGAGAGGAAGAGTGAATGCCGCGCTGATCATTATTTTTGCGACTATTATTTTTTCCTCACTTGTGGGTATTTTCGCTGGAAGGCGAGTGAAGATGAACCTAGAAAACTGGACAGTTGCAGGACGTCAGTTTGGAGTAATCCTAATCTGGCTTCTTATGGCCGGAGAGATATATACCACGTTTACATTTCTCGGAGCCAGCGGCTGGGCCTATTCAAAAGGAGCCCCAACTTTTTACATTTTGATATACGGCGCTCTGGCTTACACTCTTTCTTTTTTCATACTCCCGGCTTTATGGAAGGTTGGCAAGCGCCATGGCCTCCACACTCAGCCCGACTTTTTCATAAAGCGCTACGAAAGCCGTTTCCTTGGAGTGGTTGTGGCACTTATAGGAGTTTTTTCCATAATCCCTTACCTCCAGCTCCAGCTCGCTGGTCTTGGTATGATTGTTGAAGTATCCAGCAACGGTGCCGTGAGCTCTCGTGTTGCCATGGGAATTTCTTTTGTTTTGTCTTGTGCTTTTGTTTATACTAGCGGCCTCAAGGGGGCAGCCTGGGTTGCCATAATCAAGGATATCATGATGATCCTAGCAGTTCTTGTCGTTGGCATCGGGGTACCTTATATTTACTTTGGTGGCTTCGGGAAGATGTTTCGGGCGCTGATTGAGCAGAAACCCAACTACCTTGTCTTTCCTGGGGCAGCACCGCAAATGGATGTTCTTTGGATTATGTCTACAGTGCTTTTAACAGGATTGGGATTCTACATGTGGCCTCATGTCTTTGGTTCTGTTTTTTCGGCAAAAAGTGACAAGATTATAAAGAGAAATGCCATTATCATGCCCTTTTATCAGATTCCGATTCTTCTTATATTTATGGTCGGTTTCACGGCTCTTTTGGTCATTCCAGGATTGAAAAACGGGGATATGGCCTTTCTGGCTTTGGTCAACAAAACCTATCCCTCCTGGTTTATGGGTTTTGTCGGAGCAGCCGGAGCTGTGACAGCCATGGTCCCCTCCGCAATCCTTGTCCTCTTTGCCTCAACTCTTTTGGCCAAGAATGTCTACCAGACAGGGTTCAATCCTCGCGCAAGCGAGGGAAAGGTCATGGCTCTCTCCCGATTCATGGTTGTGGTTATCATGACTTTCGCTCTCTTTTTTGCTATCTTTTTGCCCAACGAGCTGGTTCCTCTCCTTATTTTCGGATATGACGGCGTTTGCCAGTTTTTCCCTGGGGTTGTTTTTGGTTTATTCTGGAAGCGAGTGACAAAGATCGGGGTTATTTGCGGGATGATAGCAGGAATTGCTGTAGTTGTCATTCTCATTTTTTTAGGCAGAGATCCTTTCTTGGGTATGAATGCGGGATTTGTTGGCCTTGTGGTTAATTGCAGTATCACAGTGACCATCAGCTTGGTTAAAAATCGTCTAAAGTAAAAAGCGAATCGTAAACAAAAATTATATAAACAAGGTAAGTGAGACAAACATGATAAGGGAAATAATCGAGGTTATGGAGGCTGCCAATGATAGAAGCTTTAAAAAAAGACATTAAAGAATTAGCCCCTCAATTGATTGAATGGAGGCGGGACTTTCACCGTCACCCGGAGATAGCTTACAAGGAACACCGGACCTCCTCTGTTATCCGTAAATTCTTGGAGGGTCTTGATATTCCTGTGAAAGCTTGCACCAAGACAGGCCTGAGAGCAATCCTGGAGGGAAAGCCTGGAGGAGGGACTGTTGCCTTGCGGGCTGATATCGATGCTTTGCCTCTCAAGGAGGAAGGAGACAAAGAATACAAATCAGAGAATCCTGAAGCTACCCATGCCTGCGGCCATGATGGCCATATGGCTATTTTGATGGGTACTGCCCGGCTTCTTTCCCAGAGAAAAAAGCAGTTTAAGGGAAAAGTCGTCTTTCTTTTTCAGCCAGCGGAGGAGAGAATCCCGGGGGGAGCAAAAAAGATGATTGAAGAAGGAGCACTGGAGGGAGTGGATGCTATTTTTGGGCTCCATCTCTGGCAGCCACTTCCTACAGGAACTGTCGGGATTGTGAAGGGAGCAATGATGGCCCAGCCCGATGACTTTTCGATTACCGTTAAAGGAAAAGGAGGCCACGGCTCCATGCCTCATACGACAGTGGATCCTATTCTTGTCGCTTCCCATCTCGTTGTGAACACTCAAAGCATTGTCAGCCGTAACGTGGACCCTCTTAAACCTGTTGTAGTATCCTTTGGGACAGTTAAGGGTGGAACAATTTATAATATTATTCCCGGTGAAGTTTCATTGACAGGCACAGTAAGAACCTTTGACCCTTCTCTTCAGTCATTAGCCCGAAGACGCCTGAAGGAGATTACGGAAGAGACATGCAAAACATTTGGTGCCACGGCTGAATTTCAGTATGAAAAGGGTTATCCTCCTCTTGTAAACCACGAAGCCACGGTGGATTTGGTATTAGATGTGGCTAAAAAAACTCTGGGAGAGGAAAGGATTAAAGACATCGACCCGGTTATGGGAGGCGAGGATTTTGCCTATTTTCTGGAGAAGGTCCCCGGTGCTTTTTTATTCTTCGGAATGGGTGACGGGATGGAATTTCCTCACCACCATCCGGCCTTTGATCTGGATGAGAAGGCTCTGCCCCAGGGTGCACTTCTCATGACCAGCCTTGCTCTGGAGTTTTTGCAGAGGAATGAATAAAGAAATAGAGAGAGCATGAATTTTTTTCTTGTTTTTGCATTAGCCTTAGCCCTGGCGATGGATGCCTTTGCCGTTTCGGTGGGGATAAGCCTAAGTTATGAAAAAATAACAAAACGACAGGCTTTAAGGCTGGCCTCGTACTTTGGCTTTTTTCAATTCATGATGCCTTTAGTTGGCTGGTATGCCGCGCAAAACATATTGGTGAAGTACATAGAGCCTTTTGACCATTGGGTGGCCTTTAGCCTGCTCCTTATTATAGGCGGAAAAATGATTTATGAATCTTTTAAGCGCGGAAAGAAACGCAGGGATATTAATGCTGACCCGACAAAAGGCTTTTCTCTTATCTTACTCTCTGTTGCTACCAGCATTGATGCTTTGGCGGTGGGTTTGAGCCTTGCTGCCCTTCATGTTGCCATCTTCTATCCAGCCTGCATCATCGGGCTTGTCGCTTTTTTTATGACTGTCCTTGCGGTAAAGATAGGACCTTTTTTTGGCCGGCTAATAGGCAAAAGAGCGGAATTTTTAGGAGGATTAGTCCTTATCCTTATAGGAATAAAGACTCTCTTAGATCATTTATGATAGAAACTGAACAAAGTTCTATTTTTTGGCCAGCTTAGCTAGAGTTTCATAGAGAACGGGCACGACAATCAGCCTGAGAAGAATGGCAAAGAAAAAGCCTCCGATATAGACAACGGCCAGGGGACGATGGAGCTCTGCTCCTGTGGTGACGATTAGAGCCAAGGGAAGAACTCCGACAATCATTACCATGTCGGTCATGAGGATGGGTCTGAATTTTGTCAGAGCTCCTTTTCTGACAGCTTCCCGCAGAGAGAAGCCTTGTTTTTTAAAGTCGTTAATCTTGGCCACCAGAATGACATCGTTTTGAACGCAGATGCCGAAAAGAGCGATGAGTCCGATAGTAGAAGATACATTTATGGTCTGACGCGCGATCAGAAGACCTAAAATGCCTCCGATCAGGGTTGTAGGAATGTTCAGTATGATGAGCAGTGCCTGCCATATGGATCCAAAAGATGAAAAGAGGATGACAAAGATGATTAAAATAACTATGAGCATCAGCGTCGTCAGGTGGTGCATGGCTCTCTGTTGACTTTCAAACTGCCCTCCAAAAGAAACAAAATAGCCGGGCGGAAGAGAAACTTTCTCGTCGATTTTCTGCTGGGCTTCTCGGACAAAAGTTCCGATGTCGCGTTTGACAACGTTGCAGAGGATAATCTTTCGCCGCATCAAATTTTCGCGAAAAATGGTCTGAGGCCCTTCGCTCTTGGTTATCTCGGCTAACTGAGAGAGGGGAATTCTCTCTCCGTTTGGCGCATCTACCAGGAGATTTTTTATGGCTTCCTCGTCACTGCGGTAGTTCTCGGGAAGACGGATGAGCACCGATGTGATTCGATCAGGTTCGTAGACATCGGTAGCCTCTATTCCGTTCAAGGCGGTCTCGATGATATCGGCTACGTCACTGACAGGAATCCCAAAGCGGGCCAACTCTTCTCTTTTTAATTTTATGACTAATTGAGGAATGCCTGTTGTCTGCTCTATCTGTAAATCTGCTACTCCTCTAATCTCAGCCATGACATTTCTTATTTCTTCGATTTTATCATTAAGAGTCTGCAGATCTTGACCGAAGAGTTTTACCGAAAGCTGTCCCTCGGTACCCGTTAGCATTTCGGCCAGTTTATTGGCTATAGGCTGTTCGAAGATATAGGCAACTCCTGGCAGCTTGTCCAGTTCTTTTCTCATGGCCTGGGTTATTTGTTTAAATCCTCTTTTCCTTTTTTCTCGGGGAAGGAGTTCTATGTTGTAATGGCTGTGATTGACAGGATGGAGATGTTCTGAAGCCTCGGCTGTACCAGTGGTTCTGGAGACAGATACAACTTCAGGAAAAGAAAGAAATATCTTTTCAATTCGTGTTCCCATCTTGATGGATTCTTCTAGCGAGGTTTCGGGGAGCATGACGGTAGAAGCCAAGATTGAGCCTTCATCGAGAGGAGGCACAAATTCTTTGCCCAAAAAGTTATAGGAGATTCCTGCTCCTATAATTAGAATCACAAAAACGGCGATGATGATTTTCTTGTGATCGAGAGCTTTGGTAAGGACCGAACTATATTTTTTTGACAGAAATTCAGTAACAGGATTTTTTCTCTCTTTCAGGTGTTTTTCTGTCAAGAAGATAGAAGCCAGAACCGGTTTTAAGGTTAGGTTCAGGAGTAAAGAGCCGAAGAGGGCGGCAGCCACGGCGAACGCGGTCGGGCGGAACATGGCTCCTTCTATTCCTTTAAGAGTCAGAAGAGGAAGAAAAACGAGGATGATGATAAGGTTAGCAGAGAAAAGATATTTTCCTACATCCCGGGCTGCTTCGGAGGTTAATTGGAGAGTGGAAGCCTGACCCTTTTTTTCCCTTAGCACCCGGAATATGTTTTCGACCATGATGATAGAGCCGTTGGCGACCTTGCCGATGCCGATGGCCAATCCTCCGATGGACATCACCGTTAAGTCTATTCCAAAAATGTCCATGAGGACCAAGGCAATCAGAATAGAAAAGGGGATGGTCAACGAGGCGATAAGCGAGCTTCTCAGGTTCCACATGAAAAAAATCATGACCAGGACGATGAGGACTGCTCCTTCGAACATGGAGACTTCGACGTGACTTATGGATTTCAGGATGAGGATGGATTGATCGTAGTAAGGTTTGACTTTTATTTTTTCAGGGAGGTCTTTTGCAATCTGGGTCAGGGCGGCTTTGATGTTATGGATAGCCTCTAATGTATCTCCTCCGTACTGCTTTTCGACGGTGACGCAGACAGCTTCCTGGGCATTATGACTGCCTGAATCTCTTCTGAATTTTCCTCCAATTTTCACCTCAGCCACATCCTTGACATAGATCGGAACGTTGTTCCGGGAAGTGATAGCAGTGTTTTTTATATGTTCAAGGGTTTCGATTCTCCCCATGCCTTTAATCAGGACTTCCTGGGAACCTTTGAGGATAATACCCCCTGAAAAATTTCTATTGCTTTTTTCAATGGCTTCTTTGACTTCATTGATGGTGATGTCATAATTATTGAGCATCTCTGGTTTGAGGTAGACCTGGAACTGCTTGACAAAACCACCCAGATCGATGACAAAAGAGACCCCTTGAACACCCTGTAATCTGTAGCGAATGGTCCAGTCTGCAACTGAACGGAGCTCTATCGGATCTACATCCTCACCGGTAACAGCAAACTCGAAAATCTCACCCATTCTCGAGGACACCGGTCCCAGAATGGGTTGTGTTGTGCCGAGTGGAAGCCGTCCTGCAATGAGCTCCAGTTTGCTGGAGACGATTTGCCGGGCGAGATAAATATCCATGCCCCACTCGAATTCGACGGTGACAACAGAGTCCCCGGTTGTGGATTCCGACCTGACACGAGTTACATGAGGAGCTCCGTTGAGCAGGCTTTCAAGGGGAAAAGAGATGAGCCTCTCCACATCTTCGGCTGCCATACCGGGATTTTCAGTGATAATTGTTACCAGGGGAGCATTGAGGTCAGGATATATATCTTTAGGCATTTGTAAATAGACTATGATTCCCAGCACTGAAACCAAAACGACCAGAAGGATGGTCAGCAATCTATGCTTTAAAGCGTAATCAATGATTCTATCTATCATCTTAAATTCTCCATGAGCGACCTTTTACTAAACAGGCTGTTTTTTCGTTAACCTCAATGGGGGATTAATGGACACCAGCTTTCCTTAGAATTTCATCGTAGAGCTTAGATTTAAGTTGAAAATTACCTTTTGTTACTACTTCGTCGCCTTCCTCTATCCCACGAATTATTTCTACGTGTTCATTCTCTTGAGCTCCTATTATCACCACACGAGGCGTGTATTTCCCTTCTTTTTTTATAAAAACAATCTTTTCGTCTTTATCGTCCAGAATAGCTTCTTTAGGCAAGACTAATACTTTACTCTGCTGGTTAAAGAAGATTTTTATATCTGCAAACATCCCGGGTTTAAGTTTATAGCTTTTATTTTCAACCTCAGTTCTGACAGTGATCGTTCTTGTCTCCTCTTTTAAAACATCGCTGATGTAGGTTATTTTCCCCTTAAATGTTTCTTCAGGATAAGCGGGGACCGTAGCCTCAACTTCCTGTCCGATTCTTGTTTTGGCGATGTCCTTTTCATAAATTTCGGCGTCTATCCAGAGGAGTGTGGGGTCCATTATGGTCAAAATTTCTGTTTCCTGATCTATCATTGCACCCAGAACTGCTTTGTCTTCGACAATTTTTCCACTTAAAGGAGCAAAGAGGGTGATTATAGGGTTTATTTGGTGAGTTTCAGAGATAGTCTTGACCTGTTCCTCGCTAAATCCCAAAACGTGAAGTTTTTTCTCGGCTGCATCCAAATTGGCTTCGGCAACCTTTAATTCAGCATCACTTGTAATGAAGTTCTTTTTGGCTCCTGCCCCTCGATCAAAAAGGCTTTTTTCCCTTTCGAAGTTGACTTTGGCCAATTCATGATCGGCCTTAGCCTTGTAGAATTCAGACATAGCATTGCCAACTTCTTCACTTTGAAGGGTAACAAGTTTTTGTCCGGCCTTTACCCAATCACCAGTTCGTACATGCATCTGAGCGATTCTGGCTGGGAAGGCGTAACTCACAATAGCTTTTCTGTACTGATGAGCGAGGACTTTTCCCATGGCAGCCAGATAAGGTCTGATGGATTCGAGAGAGGCTTTGATCGTTTCTATTTCTATGGCTCCTTCTTCCTCTTTAGATAAGTCAATCACATCATGCGGTCCCCAGGCTCTGTGTCCTGCTTCTGCCACCTGCGGCTGCTGTCCCTTTCTTCTTCTTAGCTGGGCAGATTCTCCGGAACCTTTTGGTCTACCTGATTCAAATTGGGCAGTCTCTTTTTTTTCTTTGTGAGTTTTTGTGCAAGATGTTCCAAAACCAAGTAATGAGACAATCAGGAATAAAAAGATATATTTTTTTCTCATTGTTTTTCTCCTTCAAGAGTTTGGCCGATGGATTTCTCCAATGCAGCCAAAGAGGCATCATAATTATACAGAGCATCAGCATAAGACTTTCTGGTTTCGACAAGTGTTCTGCGAGCTTCGATCAGCTCTATGCCGCCAATCTCTCCTTCTTGATAGCTGAAGAGAAACATGTTGTAGACTTCTTCTGCCTGGGTCAGCATATCTTCTTCGAAGAGCTTAATCTGGTTGGTGGCAGTCAGAGCATTCATATAAGCTTCTTCGACATCCAAAGTGATGGCGTTTTTTAAGTGCTCTACCTCTCTTTTCAGGGATTCGATGTTGGCTTTGGCTTCTGCGAGTTCCCCTTTTTTTGGCTGCCAGAAAAAAAGGGGAATGGGAAACGAGAGAGTCACGTCCCAGTAAGTCCTCTCTCCTTCTATCCAATGTTTGGATACACCCACATCAAAATCAGGGAGGTAGCTTAAATATCCCTGTGTTTTTATAAGATTTTCTTTTTCCAGAGAGTAGTTTATTCTTTTGATTTCCGGGCGAAAAGCAAAAGCACTTTGTATTAATTCCTCGACATTAAGCCTGATGGAAGGTCTCTTCAATTTCCCTTTGATTTCTAAAGGAGCATATTTTTTCCTCGCTAAAAGGAAATTCAACATGGCTTTCGCCAACCTCACCTCATTTGTTGCTGATTTAACATCGTTGGCTGCTTTAGCAGCTTCGACGCGAGCTCTTAAAGCTTCTACTTTAGCCACATCGCCCGTTTCGTATTTCACTTCGGCTTTTTTAAGAAAATCCTGGGCAAGCTCTAAATCCTGCTGAGCATACTTTAATTTTTCCTGAGCGAGGAGAAGTCCGTAGAAAGCTTGTTTTACCCGGAAAACGATATCGAGTTTGAGGAGGTCTATCTCTGCCATTATTTCATTTGATTCCCTTGAGGCAATCTTCCCTCTAAGAAGCCTTTTCCCTGGAAACTCAAGGCTCCAGCTTCCCCCGATATAGGATTCACCAGAACCCCTGAAGTTGAAAAACTTGGGCTGCAAGTCCGAGTCAATATCTATAGAAGGCTGGGGAAGTGCTTTTGCCTGGCTTATACGAGCTAAAGATGCTTGATATTGCTGCAGGGAGGATAGGATAAGAGGGTTTTGTTGAAGAGTAATGGATATACATTGCTCCAAGGTGAGGGCTGTATTTTCCGGAGTTTGACACCATAAAGAACAACTCGCTAAAAAGACTGTTATGAGCAGAATATGTGATTTTCTTCTCATCATTTGACCTCCTAAATTTTGAAAGGAAAGAAGTATAATTTATTTCTCTTGTCTAATAAAGAGACGAGTTTTTAGATTTGCGGAGGGGAACGAGAGGTTGAGTCTATAAAAAAAACTTGCCAGTAATAGAAAGATTCGAATTTTTTCAGTATTTCCAGAAGACAAAGCTGAGGCAGGTGGAAAAAATTGATCTGGTCAGTGGCGAGAGTTGAATCTTGGAAATGGCAAGCAGGGCAAAAGTGATTGGGTTGAATATTTTTTTCGGTGTGAAAAAAGTTTATGGAGAGGATTAAAAACAGGAAAGTAAGAAGGAATTTCAAACAGAAGAGCTTTTTGTATTTTTTAATCATGCTTTTTTTGAAGAAATATTAGAGAAAATGGACATAGAAGTCAAATTTTCTTTAGAAGGAAAATTCAAAGCCAGCGTAAAAAGATCGAGGTTTTGCCGGTCCATAGACATAACCTGAATCCCTGTCTACGCTTTTATCCAGGTCTTTTTGATAAGAATTAAGCAGATTGTGGGTGCCGATGAAAATGCTAACTCTATAGTCCTCAGTGATGTTGATGGGCTTATGAAGCTTTACGTTTACCACCCAGAAATGGTCAGTTCTTTCTAATCTATCATCCTCGATGTATCCCGCATAATGAGGGACCTTCATTTCTCCAGTGTATTCCATGGATAGCTCAGCGTTGACAAATTTTTTGTTTTGGTAACTTATACTGGCATAACCGTAGTAGTCAGGCGTTCTGAAAAATTCTTTGGAGTTGAAATCTGGCTCTGGCTCGTCGAGCTTGCTTCGCTGGATAGTCCAGCCTGATGCAAGAGAAAATCTTGGTCCTAGGACCAAACCGAAGTCAAATGAAAATCCATACACTTTGGAACCAGACCCGTTTATTCTCTCTAAGATTCTGGCGTTTTCTATTCGACCTACTTCATGGAGGATAAAGGTGTCAGTTAATTGGGTATAAAAGGCCTCTAAACTGAGTTGAATTAGGTTTCTTTTAATCTGTTTTCCATAATCGAGACCGCTGCTTATACTGAAAGATTTTTCTACATTTAAATCTGGTGAATTTGTTAATATCATCCCTTCCCCTCCGACCTGGGTTATGTGTAGGTCTTCATCAAAGACCTGGGGAGCTCTAAATCCAGTTGAGAATGAAGTTCTGAAGGCAAGATCTTTTGTGATATTAAAAAGAATACTTAATCTAGGAGTAATGATGCTTTTATCCAGAGCTGAATGTTTGTTTAGTCTAACTCCAGTTAAGAGAGAAAAAACCTTGCTTATTTTAAAATCATCCTGGATGAAAAATCCGCTCTCATGATAGACATCTTCGATTATCCTGTTATATCCAGTAGCTTCATCTTTGATTTTATCTCGTTTATGCTGAGCGCCGAGAGAAAAAACGTGGCTTCCTATTTGGTAGTTAAGCTGACAGTTGAGAAATAATAGGGGATTTTTTGTATTTCCGTAGGCGTTTGGGTCCTTATGGCTGCCATAATAAGTATTTCTTTTGGCATCTACGAGAGAAAAGGAAAGGTTGTAGTGAATTTTTTTGGAAAGAGAGTGATTCCATTCAGAGGAGAGGCCTACCTGGTCTGTTTTTATCCATTCAGCTGTGTTGGCTTCATGGGGAGGCTTATCAAAGAGGTCTCCTCCTCTTCTTTCTTCAAAAATTCTAAAAAAACCTAATTTTAGCTCACCTTTAATCTCAGAAAAATAATTATAAAAGTTGAGACCAAAAGAAGTGTTAGATATGGTACCAAGTTCGGAGAAGCCGTCTTCGTTTAAGTCAACGGGCTCTCTTTTTTGATAAGTTCCAAATAAAAAAGCCTTTGTGTTTATATCTTTGGAAACAAGGCTGGAATGGAAACCAAAATTGGTGAAAGGTTTTCCTGAAGTGGATTCCTGGTGCAGTTTCAAAGTAGTCCTGTTTTTTTGAGGCTCTTTAGTTAAAATGTTTATCACTCCAGCTACTGCATTACCTCCATAAAGAGCTGATCCGCCTCCTTTGACAATTTCTACCCTTTCAAGCATTTCTGCCGGAATTTGTTCTAAGCCGTAGACACCTGTCATGGCGCTGACCACGGGTGAACTGTCAATAAGGATTTGGGTGTATTTTCCTTCCATACCGTTGATCCGAATCTGAGTGAAGTTACAATTTTGACAGTTATTTTCAACTCTAACTCCTGTTGTCTGGCTAAGAGCCTCAGCTAAATTTGCCGCTGCTTTTTTCTCAATATCCTTGAGGGTAATAACCTCAGTTTTTACAGGTGTTTCAGCGTAGAGCTTTGGTGTCCGGGTGGCGGTTACCACAATTTCTCTTGTTATTTTTTTTATCAAGATTACTTCATAGCTGAGCTTACTTTGTTTTAGGACAAAAGGGTCAGAGGAATAATCCATGTATCCCTCAGCATAGACTTCAACATGGTAACTTCCTGAAGGGATTTGTGTTATCTCAAAGTTGCCTGATTCATCTGATTCTGTGGATTTACTTATTTCTGGAACCAAGACAATTGCTTTTTTTACAGGATTGCCTTCCCAGTCTTCAACATTACCTTTAATGAAGAGGAGCCTTTCTTGCCCTTGACGCTGTTGTTGCCGGTTTTGATTAGATTGTTGGCCATGGATGAATTGAGTGAAGACGAGCATTAAAAAGATAGTATTTAAGATTAGAATTTTTATTTTCATTTTTCCCCTCCTTTAAGCTGTCATCTACTTTAAGGGGTCTTTTTTTGAGCCTTGTTGAAATTTTAAATAGACGAAATAGGCTTAATCGGATTATTTTGTGAGGAGTTAAATTTGAGGAGGGGAACGAGAGGAAGGATCAATAGTGAAGATAAATTTATAATTAAAGGACTCAAATGTTTTCAGTATTCCTGAAATATAAGGCGGAGGAAGATGGAAAAAGTTAATCTGGCTTGTTGTGAAAGTGGAATTCAGGAAGTGACAGGCAGGACAGTTATCATCGCTCTTAGTAGCTTTTTCAGTATGAAAAAAGTTGATAAATAAGGTGACGAGCAGGAAAATGAATAGAAAAGCCAGGTTGAAAAGCTTTATCCTCTTTGTGCTCATATTATTTTACATGCAGTTTTTATAATATAATGAAGAAATATTAATATGTCAATTTAGCAGAATGACTGTAAGCATCTTTTTTTCCGTGATTGGAGACAAAATCACTTTAAAAAAGGGTAAAAAAAAGGGACAGGCTACTTTTTCTGTATGAACTGTCCGCGAGTAGAGACGGTCCTCTTTCTTCCAGAAAAAGTAGCCTGTCCCCTTTTTTAAATTATGTCACGGAAAAAAGATGCTTCCAGAATGATTTATTGATCGGTTTTCTTCTTACAAGAGGAAATTCACTCCGCCATAAACGGAAAAGCCGGGCGTTCCGTATCCTTTGATCATCTCGTATTCTTTATTAAAAATGTTATCCAGGCGAAAGAAAATTTGGAAGCTAGAGGTTAAATTGAAGGATGCGGCGGCGTTAAGGAGGGAATAGCCGGGCAGAGTCTCTCGAGTGGAAGTCCAGGTTAAGGAGTCATAATACTCATCATCCCTCTCTCCAATATAGATAAAAGAAAGATTGAGGTTGCCTTTTTTAAAAAAGTTGTAATTCAGGTTTGCTGTGAATTTATGCTTTGGCCTTCTTAAAAGATCAGCATCAGTGTCCTTATCCCTGGCCTCTGTTCTGGTGTAAGTTGCGCTTAACAAGATGTCATCAAAAGGACGAGCCTGGATAAGGATTTCTGTTCCCTTGGATTCTGCTTTTCCGATATTCAGGTATCCTTGAAGGAAGTCAAATTTTATAAGGTCTTTATAGTCGTTGTAAAAATATGTTGCTCCCAGCAGGACTTTTCCATCCAGAAGTTGCTGTTCGACTCCTATATCCCAGCCTATGGATTTTTCTGGATTTAATTCCGTATTCCCGATAGGCCCAAAAAATGTTCCGGGTGCGTAGAGCTGGTAGAGGGAGGGCGACTTAAAGGCCGTCCCGTAGGTTGCCCTGAACTTTGTCTGGGTTGCTTTGATGAAAAAAGCAGGCGCGAGGCGGTATGTTACTGCAGGTCCAAATTGACTGTGGTCATCGAGCCGCAATCCCAGTGTCGCGAAAAATCGGTTGGCGAGTCTAATTTGGTCTTGAAGATAGAAGCCTGTGACGTGGGCTCGCCTCAACGGGAAGATGCTGGAGAAAGGCCCCCAAATTCCATCAGAGTGGTACTCTGATTCTCCTTGCTCCTGTTGATAGTCAACTCCAAGGGTGAAAGTATTTGTTTCATGGAGGAAGAGATTATTTTGCCAGTCAATTTTGACTAACTTGCTTTTGAAAAATCCATTCTCTGAGTCAAAAAGATGAGCTTCATCTGTAGGGTTTTCATTCCGGCGGTCATAATCCACAAGAGATAATCCTAACTTTAATTCCCAGCGGTTATTTAACATGAGGTTCCGAATCTGGGTCTTGATGAATAGAGCATTGTAATCTTGCACATTGTTCGGATCATCATCTTGGGCAGTTCCGAAGTTATCAATATCGCTTTGAGTGTTCAGAGTTCGCAGGATGAGATCAACGTCGAGATTATCAAAAAGGCGAAATCCTAATCTTCCCCATAGTGAGAGATTCCGGTAACCATCCTTTTCCTCGTTTCCTTCATAGTTCGCGCGGGCAGCAGAGAATCCTTCGCTTCGAAAATAAGATGTCCCGAGCGAATATTGGATTTTCTCGGTGCTGCCGTTTATTCCCCCGCTGGTAATGATTGTCCCGTAAGAGCCGCCAACGCTTGAAAGAGACAATTTGGGTTTTCCCTTCCTTTTTTTGGTTATGATGTTCACCACTCCACCTAAAGCGTCAGAGCCGTAGAGGGTGCTCTGGGGGCCGCGGAGAATCTCTATGCGTTCAACGTTATCAAGAGTAAGATGGGCAAGGTCAAAAGAGCGGGAAGGAGAGATGGGATCGTTAAGCTCGACTCCGTCCATAAGGATTAATGTGTGCTCAGAATTTGCCCCGCGAAGGAAAACAGAGGCTGTTCCTCCGGGGGGGCCGTTTTGGATGATAGATACTCCTAAGACTTCCTGGAGGGCTTCAATGACCGTGGCCTTCTTTGACTGCTCTAATCTCTCTCTTGTGATCACGGTCACAGAGCTTGCGATCTCCTTGGCGGGTGTCTCGAGGCGAGTGGCGGTAACGACTATCTCATATTGGATTGAAGGGGTAGAGACTTCTTCTTTCTCTGGCTTTTCCTGTGAGTAAACATTGAAGGCTAAGATTGTTAAAGCGAGGACAAAGAAAAGAATTTTTTTAATCATGTTCTATTCCTCCAAAACTATTTTTGCCCCCGCAGTTAAATAAACAAAATTTAAACTTATGCTTGCTTTATTTTTCAGGGGAGGAGCAAGCAAAAAAAACCACCCTACCTTCCTCCCGAAGATGGGTTTCAGAAGTTTAAAGGGGGTTTCCTGACTCTCGGGTTATCCTCTTTCCAGGCCTTCCCGTCCTCTAAGGCAAGGACAGTGACATAATCTGGAATTCGTACCCGATTACAGTAGCGGGGGCTGCGTCCGCTTCTCACGGACTTCCCTTTCCTTTAAACCTGAATCTCGATTGTCAAAGAAAGATTATCTCAGCACCCTAATTAAAAATTCTTTTTCCTTGCTTGTCAAGAAGTTTCTGGCTTTAGTAAGCATCTCCATTTCCGTTATTAGAAAAGGTTTTGGGAAATAGCCTGGCTCCCTTCAGATTTTTAACGCCATTCTCCAT
>CAYUXD010000017.1:0-18585 GCA_964448655.1 uncultured Eubacteriales bacterium | reverse complement strand
CAGCAGTTTTCAAGATCGAATCCCACAACAATCCTTCTTATATCGAGCCCTACCAGGGTGCTGCGACAGGAATTGGTGGGATTCTCAGAGATATATTCACCATGGGAGCCAGGCCTATCGCTCTTCTGGATTCTCTTCGCTTCGGGCCTCTTTCCAAACCCAAAAACAAATCCATCATGGAAGGAGTGGTCTCAGGGATAGCGGGTTACGGAAACTCCATCGGAGTTCCGACGCTGGGAGGCGATATTTATTTCAACAACTGCTATTCCCTCAACCCGTTGGTCAATGTGTTTGCCCTGGGAATAGCGGAAAAGGATAAGATTTTCTACGCAAAAGCCGAGGGCATAGGGAATCCCGTGTTGTATGTCGGGTCAAAAACCGGACGAGACGGCATTCATGGCGCCACCATGGCTTCGGCTGAATTCGACCATGATTCAGAAAAGAAAAGACCAAATGTCCAAGTCGGAGATCCTTTTAAAGAAAAGCTTTTAGTCGAGGCCTGCTTAGAAGTCATGGCCAAAGACATTATTGTCGGAATTCAAGATATGGGGGCCGCTGGTCTGACCTGCTCTACCACTGAGATGGCAGCTAATTCTGGTGCAGGCATCGAAATCAACCTCGACCTCGTTCCGCAAAGAGAAGAAGGCATGACCCCCTATGAGATGATGCTCTCTGAGTCTCAGGAAAGAATGCTCATCGTGGCCAAGAAAGATAAAGTCAAAGAAGTGCAGCAAATTTTTTCAAAATGGGATTTAGACGCCGTTATCATCGGTTATGTTACAGAGGAAGCCAGGCTCAAGGTCAAATTTGAAGGAAAAATTGTCGTGGATCTTCCGGTTGATGCCATCATCAACCTCTGTCCTGTCTATAATAGAGAGAGTAAAACTCCCTCGTACCTCAAATCAGTAACTATTATCAAGGCCCTTCCCTCGCCAGAAAATTACAACCGAACTCTTCTCAAACTTCTCTCTTCAGCCACTGTTGCAGAAAAAGAATGGGTCTACCGTCAATATGATCACACTGTCCAGGTTAACACTGTTTTCCTTCCCGGAGCCGATGCTGCTCTTTTAAGGATTAAAAATACGAAGAAAGCTTTGGCCCTCACTCTTGATGGAAACTCCCTCTATTCTTACCTGGATCCCCGGACTGGAGGAAAGATAGCCGTGGCCGAGGCCTGCCGGAATTTAGCCTGTGTTGGAGCAAAGCCTATTGGGGTCACCAACTGTTTGAACTTTGGCAACCCGGAAAAACCAGAAATAATGTGGCAATTTAAGGAAGTTGTCGAAGGAATAGCCCAGGCCTGCAGTGCTTTTAATATTCCTGTAACCGGAGGAAACGTAAGTTTTTACAACGACACAGAAGGAATATCGATCTACCCCTCTCCCGTGCTCGGCGTGGTCGGGATTGTGGATGATGTGAGCAAAGCGGTCAGGCCTGGATTCAAGAAGGAAGGAGATTCTGTGGTCCTTCTGGGAGAAAGCAAAGAAGAACTGGGCGGCTCTGAATACCTCAAGTGTATTTTTGATATGGAAAAGGGTATTCCTCCGCAAATCGATTTAAAAGAGGAAAAGCGAATTCAGGAATTCTGCTTGGAAGCGATTTCTTTAGGCCTCATTGAATCTGCCCATGATGTCTCGGAAGGAGGTCTTGGTATCTCCCTTGCAGAATGTTCATTGCTGAGTCCTAAAAAAATCGGTTTTAGCCTTGATCTTCAAGATGATATGCGTCGAGATGCGCTCCTGTTTGGAGAAACTCAATCCAGAATAGTAGTTTCATCCAGCAACCAAAAACTTAAAAAACTACTTAATCTAGCAAAAAAAAGAAAAGTAAAAGTCACTGTTCTAGGAAAGACCGGTGGGGACAGGATTATTATCTATCATTCCAACAAGAAAATTATCGACATTCCTGTTAATGAAGCCTATAAGGCTTGGAAAGATGCTATTCCTGACATTTTCCGGATCAAATAAAAAGGGGACAGGCTACTTTTTCTGATGTTCTGTGGGGTCAGGCCTTATCCTTGGGAATCCTATAAAAACAAAAGTGCAGGAAAATATCTTTCTCCCATAAATGGGGACAGGCTACTTTTTCTGATGTTCTGTGGGGTCAGGCCTTATCCTTGGGAATCCTATAAAAACAAAAGTGCAGGAAAATATCTTTCTCCGATGGCAAGGCTTGACCCCAAGAAAATGTCCTCTTTCTTAGAGAAAAAGTAGCCTGTCCCCTTTTATGTCCCCTTTTTTTACAAAAGCAATAAAAAAATTGAAAGTTTTTTTGATAAAAGATAAA
The DNA here is from genome assembly GCA_964448655.1 of uncultured Eubacteriales bacterium. GTDB lineage: Bacteria > Acidobacteriota > Aminicenantia > Aminicenantales > Aminicenantaceae > SOIV01. The sequence goes on along the minus strand of CAYUXD010000017.1, from coordinate 16,299 downwards.
CTGAGTAACTGTGTAATGGACCGAAGGAAAAATTTTAATTAGATTTAAGGAAAATAAGATGTCAGAAGAGGTTTTTTTAAGCCCCAGGAAAAAGGGAAAAATTGCTGTTTTTATCTCTGGCAGAGGCTCAAATTTTAGAGCCATTCACGATTCCATCCTTGCCGGAAAAATGAATTGCGAGATCGCCCTCGTCTTCAGCAATAAGGAGGATGCGCCAGGACTTAAGATAGCCCAAGACCGAAACCTTGAAACTCTGTTCCTCGACCCAAAAGCCTACTCCAGCCGCGAAGATTATGAGAAAGAAATTATCAAGGAACTCAGGAAGAGGGATGTGGATTTGATCTGTTTAGCAGGCTATATGAAAATTTTAGGCCCCTCCCTTTGCCGCGAGTTTAAGAACGCTATCATTAATATTCATCCAGCCCTTCTCCCCTCTTTTCCTGGCCTCCATGTTCAAAAGAAAGCTATTAATTGGGGAGTCAGATACTCAGGAGTCACTGTCCACTTTGTTACCGAGGATGTGGACACGGGCCCGATCATCGTACAAGCTGTGGTGCCAGTCATTCAAGATGATACAGAGGAAACTCTGAGCGATAGAATCCTAAAGGAGGAACATAAAATCTATTCCGAAGCGATAAGGCTCTATTTTGAAGGAAGGCTCGAAGTGAAGGGAAGAAGAGTGTATATAAAATAAGGCTACGCTCGTATGGTTGATCAATTATTCAAGCGAAAAGGGCAAGACAGGATGGAGCAAAATGTGTTCTTAGGGATTATCTCCCATCTGGCTGGAGGGTGAGAAAGGCAGACTATAAACAATAAACAGTGGCATCGAGTATAGAAGATGAACTAGAAGGAAAAAACAATGAAATCAGTTGAAGGACAATCTGAATACCTAAAAAAAGGCTGTGTGGATATTATTCAGGAAGAAGAGCTTAAAGCCAAACTGGCCCGTTCTCTCCAGAAAAATAAGCCATTAAAAGTTAAAGCGGGATTTGATCCCACGGCCCCGGATATTCATTTAGGCCACATTGTGCTCTTGCGCAAAATGAAACACTTTCAGGACTTAGGCCATGATGTAATCTTTCTCATCGGCGACTTTACCGGACTTATCGGCGATCCCTCGGGGAGATCTTCCACCCGTCCTCCGATGACTCGAGAAGAAATCAATAAAAATGCCGAAACCTACAAGAAACAGATATTCAAGATCCTCGACCCTGAAAAAACGATCATCGATTTTAATTCTCGATGGCTGAAAAAACTAACAAGCTTTGATATTATTAACCTTACCTCTAAATACACAGTGGCCCGGATACTGGAAAGGGATGATTTTACCAACCGCCTGAAAAATAACAAACCTATATCTGTCCATGAAATCCTCTACCCTCTCATGCAGGCTTATGATTCTGTTGCCTTGAAAGCAGACGTGGAACTCGGCGGAACAGACCAAAAATTCAATCTCCTCGTCGGCCGTGAAATACAGAGAGAATTTCGCCAGGAACCCCAGGTGATCATGACCACTCCCCTTTTGGAGGGCCTGGATGGCGTGGAGAAAATGAGCAAATCTTTAAACAATTATGTAGGAATTACTGAGCCTCCTTCGGAAATTTATGGAAAAGTTATGTCCATCTCAGATCCTTTGATGTTTCGCTACTACGAGCTTCTAACAGACGAATCCCTTTCCCAGATTGAAAAATGGAAAAGAGAGGTCAAAGAAGAAAAAATCAATCCTAAGGACCTCAAATCAAGATTGGCTCTGTCCATCGTGTCTGATTTCTGGGGAAAGGAAAAGGCAAAAAAAGCTTCGCAGGAATTTGAAAGAGTATTCAAAGGAAAAGAACTTCCTGCAGAAATTGAAGAAATAGAAATAAAACTTCCTGCAGAAACTGGACACTTTGAAATAAAAGGTGAAAAAGCAGAACTCAAATTTAGAGAAAAAGTGCCTAAAGTTGAGGCCGGAGCAGCAGTTGTTCCTCTTATGGATCTGCTGGTCGAACGAAACATTTTTCCTTCAAGAAAAGAGGCAAAAAGGGTAATCCGCCAAGGAGGGGTTTATCTTGACGGGAAAAGAATCGAAGACATCGCTTTCAAAATAGATTTTAGCAAAAAGAGCGATTTAATCCTTAAAATTGGCAAGAGAAAATTCTATAGAATCGTAAAAAAGAAAGCATAAAGACAAATTATTATTCTGGCGGGGAAAGCTTGGGGGGCTTGCCGAATATATACTCATATATTTCAGGATAAGAGTCTTTTCCTCCGATAAGAAGGCAGGTCAGGGGCATAACTTCTTTTGCCAACCCGGACATCGCTCCAGCTGTTCTCCGAATATCCCACTGGGCAGTGGCATCCTCTCTCAGCCTGGAGACATGATACAATTCTCTGGCATTAACCTTTAGTAAGACTCTTCTTCGATGGGCATTGGTCAGAACATACTCTGCACCCTGATCCATATTTTCTTCCAAGAGGGAATAAACATGGTTTGTCTCCTCTATCATCTCCATGAATTCCTTCTTTGATCCAACATCCTCTATTGAAGGCGGAACAGTCACTCCTAACTCAGGATCGTATTTTTGAGCCGTCAGAGTAGCCATACGGTGTCGTTTGAGTTGGGCATAACATGAGGCAGAGATGATTAGATCATAAGTGAGGTTCACATATTCGAACTCACGGAGAGGAGTATCATAAAATTCCATGTATTTGAAAGCTGACTTCAGGAATTCTTTCTTTTCTTCCGGGCTAAGATATTTAGCCTTCTTGAAACATTCCTCGTAAGGCAAAGATGAAGAGGTATGCAAAAGAGAAGCAACCAATTTAGCATCTGCCTCGGCTGTAAAATCGACAAGACAAACCAGCTGCTTACTTTTACTCGAAGACTCCAACAAGAACTGAGCTTTTTCCTCAATCTCGGGGTATGTCTTTGAATTGAAATCATTAGCTTCAGTAAAAAGAATGATTGAAGGAGCCACTTCTTTAGCCAGGGCATAAATCTTTTGATTGAACTCCTTGAGCTCTGCCATTTTCTGAGAGGCAAGCCGGCGGATCAAAAATTCCAGATTCCGGGCATTAACAGTCATGCCAAGCTGACCTTTGGTAGCCAAGCTCACTACATAACGAGCATCTTCCTTGGCCCATCCCTCCAGTATAAAATGCTTCTTAGTATTGCTGGCAGCTTCTTTGTTCTTTTCCAAGAAATATGCGCGCAGTTTTTTATAGAGCTTGCTGTAAAGAGAATTTTGAGCTTTGATTGTTCTTACAAAAAGACTCTGCTTCCCGGAGTTTTTTATCTCCTCTGGAATAAAAAAGTCATCCTCGAGGGTGATGTAGCGCTGAGATTTTTCTGTATAAGAACAGAGACGAAACTTTTCTATTTCTTCTACGGCCAGCCGGCTGACTCCGATGATGTCAAAATTGAAAACAGCATGCTCGGCAACGGAGTGATGGCCCATTTTGAAAATAATGTTCTGGTTGGATCTCCTCGCTTTTTCTACCTCAGCTCTGGCAACAGCTCGCAGTTGGTTTACCGGACGCGGGTCCCTGGAAATACGGGCATAAGAAGCAGAAAGGGTTTCAGGAGTAATGTCCTCTCGAGGCGGGGAGTTTCTCTTAAGCTCTTCGATGACCTCTCTGTCGACATTATAACCGGCGAGGATGACATGCATGGTTTCACTAAAATAAAAAGAAAGAAGAGCCAAGAAAGGCAAGATACTAAAACCTAATTTTTCACATCAGGATAATTCTTGGCCCAGCAAAGCCGGTTGATCCAGCGGCACTGCCAGGAATCAAAGAGTATTTTTCTGCCAGTCCGCTGCTGGTTGAGATGAAAAATACTGTTTTTTCGCCAGGCAATAATCTCATCAGAAATCCTCTGAGCTTCCGGCTCAGGCAGCTCAATTCTATTCGATTCGTGCGGATCAATACTCAAATCATAAACAGAGACCGTTTTCTCCGTTGGATTGTATAAGAACTTCCGATTGGCTCTGACAAAACCCGTAGGACTCTCCTGCAGCCATCCGGAAAAATACACTTTTCGGTCATTAGGCAAAGGCCCTAAAGCATTAATGCCTTCAAAGCCAGCGGCGTTAGCATCAAAGCCCAACAGAGCCAGCAGTGTCGGCGCTAAATCAACAGAGCTCGCTGCTTCTGTAATCCTGCTTTCCGGCTCGACTAAAAACGGCGCTCGTATAATCAAGGGTATGTGCAAAAGCTCTTCGAAAACTATCCGCATGTGTCCTTGCACCCCATGTTCTCCGAACGCTTCACCGTGGTCTGAGACAACACAAAAAATGGTCTTGTCCGTAAGATTCAGCTCGGCAAGCTCGTTGTCCAGTGCAGCTATGAACTTATCAGTATAAGAAATCGTCTGTTGATAACGCTTTAGCGGCGTCCCGGCAGGTACAGCAAACCACTCGGGCACCTCATAAGGATCGTGGGTGACGGAGCACATAATGGTCAGAAAAAAGGGCTTCTCATCAGATTTTATCCATTTGACAATCGGTTTTAGCATCAAAAACTCATCACTGCTTAGATAGCCAAGAAAGGCAGTTGGGTTATTCAAATCATCTCTGGACCAGAACTTATCAAAGCCGAGATTAGAGACCAAACCGGGCCTAGATTCGAAGTTACCTTTGGCCGACTGGAAAAATGCAGTCTTGAAATTCAACTGATCTTTAAGGACCGTGGCTATGCTGGCGTAGGGCTTATCAACAGGTACGGCCTCGGCAATATCCGGGAAGGCTGAAGGAAAGCGGCCGGTTAAAAGGCCAAACAGAGCCTTTGTGGTATGGGTAAGTGAGGAACGGAAGTTTGTAAATTCAGCACCCTGACCAGCCAAATCCGCAAGATAAGGGGTTAGGTTACTCTGTCTATCTCCGAGTGAAGTCTGCCCGTATTGAACGCCCTCAAGGACTATTATAACTACATTATAGTCTTTCGGGTTTGATTTTAGCGGAATCTGCACCTGGTCAAAGGCTGGGATTTTTCGCTTGGGGTTGGCTAAATCGTCTCTGGTCAGCAGCCAGGGATCAGCCGAGAAAATATCTTTTACAGCCTTCAATTGAGAATTGTAACCCAACCCAGAGGAAGCTATTGATGGTGAGCCTCGCCGGGCCAACGCACTACGGGACAAAACCGCAATAAGGATAAACATGACACAAATAATAATTCTCTTTGCAAAAAATTTGCGGTTGTAATGCGGCGGCAAGGGCTTGGCCAAAACGAAAAAGAAAAAGACAATTGCAGCAGCGATTGGCACGACCAGGACTAAGGCAGCAACCTTCATATCTACTAGATAAGCGCCAATCGTAACTAATGAGGTTAGCGGGTTGAGAAAAAGCGACACAATTACTGTGGGCAGGAATTGCATTCCTGACCTTAGCACCCAGCCAGCGTTTATGACCGACCAGGTACAGATAACAGCGGCAATAACGCAAGCTATCCGGATAACCCACGACCGAGGCCAGCGAAAACAGACCAGAGCAAGGATAACTTCGATTCCCAACAATACAGCTACATCAGCAAGTATCCAGCCAAAGTATTCGTTGATCATACCTGTTCGATAGGAATGAAAAAACTTCACCGCCAGCGTAAAAAATAGAGCACTGAACATCATAACCGTGTAGGCACGGGGACCCAGAAGACCATACAAGCGGGGAATAGAGAACACCCTTTTCAATTTGGAACTGAATCTTGAACGCTCAATACCCATAGTATGTTTAATTATTAAAAGATATGGCAAAAGGCGAATTTAGTTTATTCTTCTCCAACACGCGCGGATAAAAGTATCTATAGCACAAAAAAAATTAGATGTCAAAAGGTCGAATTGTCCTTTTTTCATGCATAATTTTAGTTATTCTATGTAAACCGTACTTTGATTGCCTTCGAGACACCAGCCCGCACTTATTAATTTTAACTTTTCATTTCTGGATTTTCTGATTAGAATAAGAGCTTAGGTAATATATGACCAGTAAGGATGCCGTGCTGTTTGAGCTTGCATCTTTCAAAATTTAAAAACTCTATCAAAAGGAGAAAAAAATGTTAGATGTTTCTGCAGCATCTGTGAATAAACTCTTAGGAATTGCGATCAGAGCGGAGTTGGAGGCGAATAAAACCTATTCTGATCTGGCTGAAAGGGTTTCAAATCCTCTGCTTAAAGAAAAATTTCAATGGTTGGCTTATGAAGAGAATAAACATAAAGAGATCTTGGAAAAGCTTTATGAAACTCTCTATCAAGGAGATGAGCCTCAAATCCCGGATGCCACTGATGAGGCTCTGCTCCCGTCCATGCACATCGGCCCTTCTTCATCTTTTGTGGACATCCTCCACCAAGCCATGAAGTCAGAGAAATCAGCAGAAGATTTTTATGCCAATCTTTCCAGAAGATTTGAGGACCCCCAGAAAAAAATTCTCACCTATTTGAGCAAGGTCGAGCACAGCCATTACATGATGCTCCAGAGCGAATATGCCCTTGCCCAGGATTTTGAGGATTATGCAGAAAAAGATATAGATAAAATTGTAACTTAGGGAACTAGCCTTATTTTTCAAAAAGGAAATCCGTATATTTACGTACTCCCCTTTTATATTTTAATATCAATCCAAACAAAATGTAACAAATTAGGATTTTGATCTTTTTTTATCTGATTCGTCAATAATAAAGATTTGACTCCTTCTTTTAGACGACAAAAAGCGACATAAGACGACATAAGACGACATTTTTATTAGTATGTTGACTCTTCTTTTCTTTAAAGGTAGGATTAAATCAAATTATATATAAAAAAGTTTTTATAATGTATACAAAAAAACAAAATGACTGAAGAAAGAAGAAAATTTACAAGATATAAATGTTTGCTTCCCGCAGAAGTGCTAAAAGCAGAAGGTAAAGATAAAATAGTCAAGAGAACAACAGTTCATGATTTTTCCCGTGGAGGATTAAAGTTAGTTTTTAATTTTATTGACCTAGATCCAGGTTCCGATATTGATCTAGAAGTCTACGTTCCAGAAAAAGGATTAAGAACCTCATTGAAAGCAGAAATAGCCTGGAAAAAATTTGGAGATAATAAAATGGAAGTAGGATTAAAGATAATAAATATAGAAGAAGAAGCACAGAACGAGATACTTAGTTGGATTGCCCCTCTAACACTGGAGAGGAATAACAAGTAGAAAAAAAGTAAGAATTCTTCCTGTTAATCTGAAATCACTAAATTTGCCTCGTTATTTTGGTCTATATTATTTTGCTCGATTCATTAAGTTCTTACCTACTTGAGAAAATTCGAGTACAGCCATTACCTGATGCTGCAGAGCAAATATGCTCTTGCACAAGTTTTGATGATTATGCTGAAAAAAAGATATAAAGAAAGATGTAATGTCGGGAACTAGCCTTTCATAACTCCAACAGGCGTAACCTTTGCTACCAGTTTCCCTATTCCCGCCTTATGGGAGACATTTACGACTTCATCCACATCCTTATAGGCCTGGGGGGCTTCCTCGGCCACTCCTTTCCAGCTGGTGGACTTCAGTTCGATTCCCCTACTCTCCATCTCCTGCTTGATCTGTTCCCCTCTGAATCTGCGCAGAGCTTCATGTCGGGACATCACTCTCCCTGCGCCGTGAGCAGTGGAACCAAAGCTCAGCTCTTCCGCTTCTAAAGTCCCGACAAGTATATAAGAAGCTGTTCCCATACTTCCAGGAATGATGACCGGCTGTCCTACAGAGCGGTAGATTTCAGGAATTTCTTCCCGGCCTGGCCCAAAGCTCCTTGTCGCTCCCTTGCGATGAATGCAAACATCTTTGTCCTTTCCGTCTATTCTATGTCTTTCAAATTTAGCTACATTATGGCAAACATCATACACCTGATTCATTCCTTCTGAGCTTCCCATAACTCTGGCAAAAACATCGCGAACCCAATGAGCTATCATCTGGCGGTTGGCAAAAGCGTAATTGACCGCCGCACTCATGGATTTATAGTACTGCTGGCCTAATTGCGAACGGATTGGCGCGTTTATCAGTTCTCTGTCGGGTAATCCTCCAGTCCCAAATTTATTTTCCATCAATCGGATGTAATCAGATGCAACCTGGTGTCCCAATCCTCGACTGCCGCAGTGAATCATCACCAGAACTTGTCCTACGGACTGGATCCCAAAAACTTTAGAAACTCGATCATCATAAATTTCCGAAACTTTTTGTATCTCTAAAAAATGATTTCCAGCTCCCAAGGTTCCCAGCTGAGGGATCCCTCTTTCCACCGCTCGAGGCGAAAGATGGCTGGGGTCTGCTCCTTTCATCCTTCCGCTCTCTTCAGTCCTCTGCAAATCCTCCTTTGTTCCGTAACCATTCTCAACTGCCCATTCTGCACCTTTAGCACAGACTTCAAGAAGAACATTCCGGCTCAGACGAGTGATCCCTCCTTTACCCACACCTGCTGGAACTTCTCTGAAAATTTCAGCTAAGAGCTGCGCCCGTCTTTCATGGATATCTTTCTCGGTATAATCTGTTCTCAACAGCCTGACTCCGCAGTTGATATCATAGCCAACTCCGCCAGGAGAAATGATGCCATCATCCATATCAAAAGCAGCTACTCCTCCTATCGGAAATCCATATCCCTGATGAGCATCGGGCATAACATAAGACTTCCTCTGGATGCCGCGCAAGCAGGCTACATTCTTTGCCTGCTTTAGGGTCATATCCCGCCTTATACTTTCAAGAAGCTTCGCCGAAGTATAAATAAGCGCAGGGACTTTCATATCCCCTGTTTTCGGAATTTCCCAGGTATAGTCATTTATTCTTTTTAATTCCATCTTTACACCTCAAACATCGACCACAACCTGAACCATGAAATGGGCGTTTTTTTCGATTTCCATCTCATTATAGGTTATAGCCTTGACATCTCCATGGATTTTATACTTATCAGAATATTGATCTCCTTTGAAGAAAGCATTCAATACATAAAGGCGTCCCTTTTTCTCAATTCTCAAATTCTCAGGAGAAGCCAAAAGAAACATTTTCGAATCCAACAAGTATATTATCTCTTCTAAAAAACTGCTAAGCAACTGCTTGAGGTCTTTTCCGTTCACTTCGATCCTGTGCTCTATTTTTTTTTCGATTTTCTCCCAATCCCACATCAAGGATGCTGTGGCCAAGGCTGCATTAATGAAGGCTTCTTCCAAGGTTGTGCCGAAAGCTTGAAATTTTGCATCAGCCGTATGACGGAGAAACCTGTATCTTTCCACCTTTGACTTTCCCCTAGTTCATGACTCTATCCAGTCTTGAGCTTCCGGACGACCTGGTCCTGGAGGCTCTTGAGCCTCGGAGAAAGGTCAACTGGATACTCTTTTCCTTCTTTATCAATGGATTTATATTTTTTATCCAGCAGGGAAAATTCATCAAGGAAACTCTTCTGTATCTGGGATAAGGAAGGCAATCCGGCTGTTATTTCCCCTTCGCTCATCACCTTTTTCAGCAAAGGCTCCCCTTCCGTTAAGATATCATCCCGTAAGCCTATGACATCTCTTTTCAACTTTCCTTTGGATGTTGTGAAGCGGAAGACCTGTTTTTCCGATGCTAAGGTCATCTTTCCAGGGCTGAGCTTGAGCACAGGACGGCCGGCGTATTGGACCATCTTATAAGCCATATCAAAGTAAGGAGCATCTGCTGAGACTCCCATTTTTGTGCCTACTCCGAAGGAGTCAATATCGCCCCCCTTGTCTAAAACTCTCTTAATCTTGTACTCATCAAAACCACCGCTGGCAAAAATTGTTGCTTTCTCAAAACCTTTTTTCCGCAGCACATCCCTCGCTTCCTTGCTCAAGCGGGCAATATCGCCGCTGTCAAGCCTCACTCCTTTGAGTTCCATCCCTTGGCGGGCCATCTCTTTCCCTACCTCAGCCGCTATCCTTGTCCCTGAAAGAGTATCGTAGGTATCCACGAGCAAAACAGTATCTTCAGGAAAAGTATAAGCAAAAGCGCGGAAAGCATCGATTTCATCTTCGAAACTCGTTATAAAGGAATGAGCCATGGTTCCGAAGATTGGAATGCCGTAGATTTTCCCGGCAAGAACATTGCTTGTTCCGATAAATCCTCCGATAAAACTTGCCCTTGCAACTTTCAGGCCAGCATCCGCTCCGTGGGTGCGCCGCAAAGAAAAATCAACAAGCTTGCGCGGCCAGGCCGCATGAACACAGCGGGAAGCTTTGGTGGCGATCATCGACTGGAGATTCATGATGTTGATGATGAATGTCTCAACAATTTGAGCTTCGATTAAAGATGCTGTGACTTCCAAGAGAGGCTCATTCACGAAAAAAAGACGGCCTTCGGGAATGGCATAGACATCGCCTTTGAAGCTAAATTCATCAAGATAGGAGAGAAATTCAGGCTTGAAGAGTTCTGTCTCTTCTAAGTATTCCAGATCTTCAGGAGTGAATTTTAAATCTTGAAGATAAGAGAGGACATCATCCAGCCCTGCAGATACAAAATAGCAGCGGGAAGGAGGATAATTGCGGATAAAGAGGCTGAAGGTTGCCGGCTCGAACATCTGATGGTCGAAATAGCTGGCAGCCATGGTCAATTCATAGAGGTCCGTGAGCAAGGCTAAGTTTTCTATTTGGCTCATTTGTTTAATTAATCAGTCGGTCCAAAAACGCCTGCCACGTGCTTTCCGCAGAAAGCGCAAGCGGAATCTTTCATTTTATAATCTAAAATACTGAATCCAGATCTTCGAATAAGCGTTTTCCCGCAGGAGGGACAAAGAGTGTCTTCTGATTCTCCGAGGACATTCCCGACATAAATATATCGAAGGCCTTCCTTCTTGCCTATGGAACAAGCTTTACGTAAGGTTTCAACGGGAGTTGCCCGGGTATCTGTGTATTTATAATTAGGATGGAAGCGGCTTATATGCCAGGGAATATCAGGATCTGTTTCGGCAATAAAGCGGGCGATGCTCCGCAACTCCTCTTCTCCGTCGTTCTCATCCGGAACCACTAAAGTTGTAACTTCCACCCAGATATCTAATTTTTTCATAAGGCGAATAGAGTCAAGAACAGGCTGTAAATGAGCTTTACATATATCTTTATAAAATTCTTCTCTGAAAGATTTTAAATCTACATTGCAGGCATCTAAATAAGGATTGATTGTCTCCAGAGCTTCCGGAGTCATGAAGCCATTGGTGACAAAAATATTTGCCAGGCCCTCTTTCTTGGCAAGTTTGGCTGCATCGTAGGCGTACTCGAAGAAAATCGTTGGTTCGGTGTAAGTATAAGAAATACTTTGACAGCCGTAATTCTTTGCCGCATACACGACGTCTTCAGGGAGAAGTTTTTGTCCTTGTAATCCTTCCTCTTTTCTTTTTGAAGCCTGGGAAATCTGCCAGTTCTGACAAAAGGGACAGCGGAAATTGCAGCCTATGGTGGCGATGGAGAAAGATGTTGTCCCGGGTAAAAAATGATAAAGGGGCTTTTTTTCGATGGGATCGACATGGGCAGCTATGACTTCCCCGTAGACATGGGTATAAAGCTTTCCTTCCCTGTTCTGTCTCACCCCGCAAGTACCGAATTTCGAGTCGACAATATCGCAGCGGTGGTTGCAGAGAAAGCATGAGACCTTGTTCTCAGGAAGAGCTTTGTAAAGCATAGCTTCTTTTATCATTTTCTTTAGATTCAAGGATTGAGCTCTGCTTCAGAATAAAATTCTTTGGCTGAAGGGCAGAGTTGTTTTACACCACATTGAGGGCAGAGAGGTTTTCGAGCCTGGCAGATTTTCCGACCATGGTTGACGAGCATGTAATTAAAATCGAGCCAGTATTTCTCTTGAACAATCTTCATAAGGTCTTTTTCGATCTTATCCGGATCCCTTTCCTTACTCAAACCCAATCTTTGAGACAAGCGTCTCACATGGGTGTCGACAGCGATGCCTTCGGCCTTCTTAAAAGCGCTGGAGAGGACAATGTTGGCTGTTTTCCTTGCCACTCCAGGGAGAGTTATAAGGTCTTCCATATTATCCGGCACAGCACCCCCGAAATCTTCAACAATCTTTTTGGAAGCATTGATAATGCTTTTCGCTTTGTTCCTGAAGAAACCTGTCGGTCTTATCTCTGCCTCTAATTCTTGTTTATCCGCAGAAGCGAAATCCGAAGGTGTCGGGTATTTTTGAAAAAGGGACGGAGTGACCTGATTTACTTTTTCATCCGTGCACTGAGCAGATAAAATTGTTGCCACAAGAATCTGGAGCGGATTTTCATGTTTGAGAGCTGTTCGACTCGAGGGATAAGCTTCACTCAGAATAGCTATAATTTCTTTGATTCTCCCTTCTGCACTTTCCATCTCTTAACCTCGCACTAAAACGGACACAACCCAGAATGGCATCCTCCCGAGTACTCGGATGCAGCCGTGATAAAGTCAAAATCCTCTCCGCTCTCCTCTGCTGTTCTCGTATCAAAAGAAAGCACCTGATTCTTTTTTGTTCCGTAACGATAAATTGTTATCCCTTTACATTTCAACTCATGAGCCAGGAGGTAGATATTCCTCACATCTTCCACAGTGGCATCAGGAGGCAAGTTTATGGTTTTGGAAACAGAATTATCAGTATATTTCTGAAAAGCAGCTTGAATCTTCAGGTGTTGTTCAGGACGAATATCAAAGGCAGTCACAAAAACCTTCTTTAACTCTGGAGAGAGCTCACGGATGTCCTGAATGGAGCCAAATTTTCCTGCTTCAGCCAGCAGTTCTTTTGAATAAAGGCCTCTCTTCTGGAGTTCCTCTTCAAACAGAGGGTTCATTTCAAAAAGCTTTCTTCCGGATAGAACATTGCGAACATAATTCAAAGCAAACAGGGGCTCAATACCGCTTGAACAGCCAGAGATGATGCTGATTGTCCCTGTAGGGGCAACCGTGTTCAGTGTTGCATTACGAAGCTTTATATTCTTCTTTGGATAAATTGATTTCTTATAATTCGGAAATACTCCCCTCTCCTTGGCTAAATTTTGGGAGGCTTTAAGGGATTCCTCGTGAAATAATTTCATAATTTTCGAGCCCAATCGGAGAGCTTTTTCATCAGAATAAGGGATACCCAACTTTACCAGCATATCCGCAAAACCCATTACTCCTAAGCCAATTTTGCGATTGGCATGTGTTATCTCCTGGATCTCAGGCAGAGGATACCTGTTGACTTCTACAACATCATCGAGAAAGCGAATTCCCCACCAGATCCTCTCTTTCAATTCTTCCCATTCTACAGAACTGTGATTCACAAATTTAGATAAGTTTATTGAAGCAAGGTTGCAGCTTTCGTAAGGCAAGAGAGGAATCTCTCCGCATGGATTTGTGGCCTCTATCCGACCAACCTGAGGAGTGGGATTTCGGCGGTTGATTTCATCCAGAAAGACAACGCCCGGATCCCCTGAACGCCAGGCGGAATAGACGATCAGATCAAACAGCGCTTTTGCGTTCATAGATTTGACTTTTTTCTCAGTCCGCGGGTTTATTAAATCAAAGCTATCACTCTTTTTTACAGCCTCCAAAAATTCATCAGTCGCACCTACTGATAGATTGAAATTGGAAAAGGCACCTTCCTGGACTTTGGCTTCGATGAAATCCACGATATCTGGATGGTCACAGCGCAAAATGCCCATGTTGGCTCCCCTTCTTCGTCCTCCCTGGACAATGACTCCGGTACCCTGATCAAAAATACTCATGAAGGAAACAGGACCTGATGCTTCTCCTTTGGTGGAAGATACCAGGTCTCCTTTGGGTCTCAATCGAGAAAAATTAAAACCTGTTCCTCCACCTGTCTGGTGAATCCTGGCCATGTTACTCAAAGAGTCAAAAATTCCTTCTATAGAATCTTCCACAGGCAGCACAAAGCAGGCAGAAAGCTGGCCCAAAGAGGTTCCAGCATTCATGAGGGTTGGAGAGTTTGGCAAAAATTCAAGATCAGTCATCATCTGGAAAAACCTCTCTTCAACTTCCTCCTTTTTCTTGGCTGATTTGAAATTAGCTTCTCCTTCGCTTACAACCCTGGCAACTCTTCTGAAAAGCTCTCTGGGAGTTTCAATAATATCTCTCTCATCATCCTTTAACAAATAACGTTTTTTGAGAACAACAAGAGTGTTCAGGGGAAGTTTTAAGTCATCTCTGACTCCGTAGATGACCTTAACCTGCCTGAGATCTCTGTGTTCTTCCCGATAGAGAATGTAGCTTCTGGCAATCGAACTGAATCCTTCTTCCATCAAAGCCTCTTCCACAATGTCCTGAATCTCCTCCACTGAAGGAATTTTATCCTTAAAGGATGAGCCAACTTTTTCCAAACTTTTTTTCCCAGAAACATCGGCTATATGGGCTGCCCTCTTTTCATCTCTGAGCACTTCAAGAGCAGCTCGAAAGATAGCTCTTTTTATTTTTTCCCCATCGAAGGCAACCAGGGAATTATCTCTTTTTCGTGTTTTTTTGGGTAAAGTCTCCATTTCTATCTCTCCCTCTTAAACACCAAGCTCTGAGCGTAATTGTATAAAACGGAGAATATCGCTCCGACAGATAATACCAGCTATCCTTTCCCCTTCCATAACAGGAATCTGATGGATGTCTTTGGTGGTGATGCTGTTAAGAACCTGGCTTCCGTCAGCATTTGGAGAAACCGCTTCCAGTTTCTCTTTAGGTGTCATGATTTCTCCGACTTTAGTCTCCGGCCATTTTTCTGAAGGAGTTCGTTTCACATCTTCTAAACAAACTATGCCCTTTAGGCTTCCTTCATCTGAAACAAGAAAAACTCTTTCTCTTTTTTTGAGAATATAATCATCAACTAAACTCTGAACTGAAAGGTCTACTGTCACAGTCTCAAAATTTTTTGTCATCAAATCTTCTGCCCGAACTCCCTTTAACAAGCTTTGGACCATAACCTGATCATAGCCTCTTACAGCTGCACTGTGAAGAAACCAGCCAATAAAGATCAGCCAGATGCCCGAGAGGAGATTCGCTCTTAAAATTTGAAGAATTCCGATAAATATCAGGAAAAAAGCAAAGCCCTGCCCTACCCTGGAAGCTATCTTTGTGGCTTTTTTCAGGTTGCCGGTGACCTTCCAGATAATGGACCTTAAAACTCTCCCTCCATCCATCGGAAAACCGGGAAAGAGGTTAAATACGGCCAGCACAGTGTTGATCATAGCCAGGTAGGAAGCAGATGCCCAGAGGGGCTCACTTATTCCTCTGAGGACAAAAGAAAGGATCAGAAAAAGAAAAGCAATTAACAAGCTTGCCATAGGGCCAGCCAGAGCCATGGTGAATTCCCGCAAAGGCCGTTTAGGCTCCTCTGTTATTTGAGCAACTCCCCCTAAGAGAAAAAGAGTAATGCTTCGCACTTTTGCTCCTTGTTTTAAGGCCACAAGGGAATGGGCCAGCTCATGGACCAAAACCGAGGCAAAAATGAGAAGGCTTGTTATTATCCCTATGATCCAGTAAAAGCCGGGGGGCCTATCTTGAAATTTTTGGGGAAAATAATTCGCGGATAAGACCCAACTGAATAAAATAAAAATAATAATCCAGCTTGAGTCTATTTTAATATCTATGCCAAAAACTTTTGCTATGCGCCAAGAATGTCTCACTCTTCCTCCTCCTAAAAAAATAGAAAATCTTAATATAACGTCCGTCTGATCTTAAAAGCCTCTTGCGATAAATGAACTGGTTTTATTCTCTGACCTTTCTATCTAATTATATATGAAATCTATCAAAATGAAAAAACAGGAAAACAAAGGTTAAGCATCTTTTTTTCCGTGATAGCGAGTAAACGATCAGGCTGGGTGTTTCGAAAACACTCATAGAAAAAGGGGACTGTCCCCCTAAGAAAAAGGGGACTGTCCCCTTTTTCTGAACTCGGATACAGGCTTCGCTCTCCTCTCGGGGTCAGACTTTGTCGTCATTGCGGGAATTGAACTGTATTTCGTCCCATGAACATCAATTCATGAAAAAGTCTGACCCCAGCTCAGCCTTGCTCACCGTTTTCTCAATCACCCAGCCTGATCAGTGTTTATAGCCTTAGGAGCCTAAGTATTTCACGGAAAAAAATATGCTTCCAAACAAAGGTGGGTTTGATGAATCAAAACCCTACGTTAAAATATAATCCTTTCAAAATGCAGGTTTGATACATTACGCGCTCATATTCTGAG
This sequence comes from uncultured Eubacteriales bacterium, assembly GCA_964448655.1. Taxonomy (GTDB): domain Bacteria; phylum Acidobacteriota; class Aminicenantia; order Aminicenantales; family Aminicenantaceae; genus SOIV01. The sequence continues at coordinate 164 of CAYUXD010000017.1, read as the reverse complement.
TTAGAATCTTTTGAATTTCTCCTTAAGCGCGCCACAGACAGGACAGATGTCAGGAGCTTCCCCTTCCGTAGTAAATCCACAAACCTGGCAGACATGGATGGGATTAAATTCTATATCTTTCCCTTTTTCCACGGCTTCTTTGGCTTTCTGGTAAAGTTCAGCAT
>CAYUXD010000016.1:8740-18646 GCA_964448655.1 uncultured Eubacteriales bacterium | reverse complement strand
ATTATTTTGATGCCGTGGCTATCCACTTCATGCTTCATGATATTGACGAATCAGAGAGACATGAAGTTGTCAGAGCACTTGCTGAGAAGATGAAGGCAGGTGCTAAGTTATTTATCCGTGAACCAATTAAAGAGGGCCATGGCATACGCCCGGAAGAAATTCGGGAGTTGATGTCAAAAGGTGGTTTGAAAGAGACTGATTCAAAGACAACCAAGAGCTTAATGATGGGAGTTATGTATACGGGTTTTTTTAGTAAGACCCATTAGAATTTTTGGCTACCTAATATTCTTTAAAAACATATTCATGAAATCTGCTTGAAGGAGGTTTTGAAATGTTTTCTAAAATGCCTAAATGCAGAATCACTGTGCTCAAGGTAACTGTCAATCTTTAAGGTGGAAAGGATGGATAATGACTGATACGGATACCTACATACGGCAGTTAGAAGAGTCGAATCCTTTGAGAGAGCCTACCCTTCGTGAGGCAATCCGGGCACTGCATCTCCCTGCGGGGAGCCGAGGTCTGGATGCAGGATGTGGAATTGGCCTTCCGGCCTTATTACTGGCAGAGGCAGTAGGACCCGCCGGGCATGTCATCGGTCTTGATATATCTGCTGAGTTCCTCCTTCATGCCAAAGAAATTGTAAATAAGTCAGGGTTATCGCGGCAGATTTCCTTCCAGGAAGGAGACGTGAACAAACTTCCCTTTGACGATGATACTTTTGATTGGGTCTGGAGTTCTGACTGCGTCGGATACCCTACGGGGGAACTTCTGCCGCTGCTGAAGGAACTTGCCCGGGTCGTAAAGCCTGGCGGCAGCGTGGCCATCCTTGCCTGGTCCTCTCAACAAATGCTTCCAGGATATCCTCTGTTGGAAGCCCGGCTGAATGCGACGTGTTCGGCGCTTATCCCCTACGTCAAGGGAAAGAGGCCGGAGTCGAACTTTGTACGCGCTCTGGGTTGGTTCCGTCAAGCGGGCTTCGAGGAACCCAAAGCCCAGACTTTTGCAGGTGACGTCCTTGCTCCGCTGAGTGAGGACATCCGCACCGCTTTGATTACATTCTTTAATATGCTCTGGGGGGAGCCGCAGCCAGAGGTATCACAGGAGGATTGGGCAGAATATCAGCGTCTCTGTCAACCAGAGTCACCGGACTTCATCCTGAACCTTCCGGATTATTATGCCTTTTTTACCTATTCGATGTTTTGGGGAAGGGTTCCCGGATGAGCTCTTTAAGGAAAAAGCTTTGAGACACATCATCGCTCTTCCATTCTAACGGGTACAATGACGCAAAATTAATTTTAAGTGACATTTTTATTTATTCCAGGGATAATCAAAAAACGGCGTGAAATATTACCTTATGCGCCATTTTTATAGACAACGATGGTTATCTAGGCTTTTCCCTCAGTGTCAACCTCTATTGACACTTCTAAAAAGAGAGCCTCCAGGATTGTTTTTTGTTGATTCAAGGGTGGAGTCTACCTTAAACTAGATGGTTTGGAGGCCTCCGTTGATTTATTTCTCCTTTTCTAGCTGTAGACCTTGTCGTTTTGGATGTGATACTCTCATTTCAGGATTTCAATGGAGGGTATTTGCGGAAAATTGGGAGGATTTATCGAAAGCAAAAAAAGGAAATTCTTATAAATTAAAACTTGAAAAGGTTGAAGGCAATATCCTTCATGTAAGAAGCATTGATACACTTAATAAAACACCCGTTCTGGATATCAAACCCTGGCTTCCTTGCATTGATTGTCCTGGGGGGAAGATTAATCTGGATATTGAGGAAAAACTTGAATTGAAAAAGAAGAAATAATCATTTGTATCTTTCTTAATTAATCTGGGGAATATATATTACTGTTCGGATACGGATAGCAACTGTTCAAAAATGGACATATAATGTTTTATAAACATTGGAAAATCCCATAAGATCATAATGGTATATTTTTTGCATATTTAAAAGAATATTATCGTTCCAATATCTGTGAGTAAGGCTGGTCGATTAAGGTTCGCGATGTTTAAAAATTATTTTAAAACAGCTTTTAGAAATCTGAAGAGACATAAAGGATATTCTTTTATTAATATCAGCGGCCTGGCGTTGGGGATGGCGTGCACAATTTTGATACTTTTATGGGTTCAGGATGAGCTGAGTTACGACAGGTTCAATAAGAATACTGACCAGATTTACAGAGTAGTGAAATATTCTGACTACGGGGGCGATAAACTACATGTAGCCTTAACGCCCGGTCCCCTTGCTAGAGCAATGAAGGAAGAATTACCTGAAGTATTGAAAGCCACATCATTCGATTTTGCCGGAGGAATAGCAAGATATAAAGATAGATTATTCAGCGATGTAGAAGTGGCCAGCGTGGAACCGGACTTTTTTGAAATTTTTTCATACCCATTAATTAAGGGAGATCCTGAGACGGCTCTATCTGATAAAAATTCGATTATAATCACAAAAAGGCTTGCGGAAAGAGTTTTTGGAAGTGAAGATCCTGTGGGGAAGGTTTTAAACTTCAACAAAACTTATGACTATAAAGTGACTGGGATAATGGAAAATATTCCTCATAATTCCCATCTTCAGTTTGAATGCGTTATCCCGTTTAAAATGTTAGAGGAATTCGGCAGATCTGTTAAAAATTGGAAACCCAATTCATTTTATACATATATAATGCTCAGGAAGGGAGTGTCAGAAAAAGAATTCAATGAAAAAATATTGAATTTCAAACGTGAACATTATCCTGACTGCCGTGACTTCTTATATCTCCAGCCTTTAACTAAAATACATCTTTATTCTGATCTTGGCTACGATATTTCCGGGCACGGGGATATAAAATATGTCATTATTTTCTCCCTGGTTGCAGGATTTGTGCTTTTGATTGCCTGCATCAATTTTATGAACCTGACCACTTCGCGTTCGGGTAACAGGGCTAAAGAAGTTGGTCTGAGGAAAGTAGTCGGCGCAACCAGAAAAGAACTTATTTCACAGTTCTTCAGCGAGTCTATTTTTATGTCATTTTTAGCATTGATTTTTGCCGTCCAACTGGCTTTTTTACTGCTTCCCTATTTTAATGAATTATCCGGTAAACAGCTTAATTTGAATACACACGGGAACATATCCATATTATGCGGATTGCTCCTGATAACATTGATCACGGGCCTTTTTTCCGGAAGTTATCCTGCTCTTTTACTTTCCTCTTTCCAGCCGGTTAAAGTCCTTAAAGGAACATTAAGAGCAGGTGCAAAAAGCTCACTTTTCAGGAAAACTCTGGTTGTGACGCAATTCACTCTTTCTGTTTTTCTGATAATCAGCACACTCATAGTGTCAAGTCAGCTTCGCTATATAAGAACTATGAAGCTAGGTTTTGAAAAACAACACCTCATCTATGCTAATATTCCCTTTGAGTATGAAACAAAATATGAATCCCTGAAAAATGAGTTTTTAAAAATTGCAGAAATCACCAATGTAACACGGATGAGAAACTTTCCGACATCCGATCATGTAAATTCTTATTCTGATTTAAGCTGGGAAGGAAAGAACCCTGAATATAAGTATCTATTTTGTATTCATGATGTTGGTTATGACTTTTTTAAAACGTTTGGTATGACTATGGCTGAAGGGAGGAGTTTTTCCAGGGAGTTTCAAACAGATGCAGGTGCCTATATTCTGAATGATAAGGCGGTGGAGGTTATGGGAATACAGAATCCGGTGGGAAAAATGTTTGCACAGGGAGAAAGAAGTGGGCAGATAATAGGTGTGGTTAGAAATTTTCATTTCAAATCGCTGAAAAAGCAAATTGAACCGCTTGTCTTCCGCCTTCCTTCAGATCATGCAAGAATTGTCTTTATCAAGGTCTCTTCCACTAATGTTGTTAATACTATGAGCAATATTGAGAAGATATGGAAAAAGTTTGTGCCGGATTATCCGATTGATTTTAGATTTCTTGATGATGATTATGACAGGCTTTACCGGTCGGAAAGCAGAACGGGTACGCTGTTCGGTTATTTTACATTTCTGGCAATTTTTATCGCGGGTTTGGGTCTTTTCGGTCTGGCATCTTTTATGGCACAGCAGAGGACAAAAGAAATTGGGATCAGAAAAGCGCTTGGAGCCAGTGTTTCAAGAATATTTGTATTGCTCTCCAGGGAATTTTTAATACTTATAGTATTTTCCAATATTGGTGCCTGGCCTGTTGCTTATTATTTTATGAAAAACTGGCTGCAGAATTTCGCATATCATACTGATATTAAATTGATCGCATTTATGATTTCCTTTGTATTATCGATAATTGTCACACTTCTGACAGTAAGCTACCAGTCCATTAAAGCCGCTTTGGCCAATCCGGTGGATGCCTTGCGATACGAATAAGCCTACAGGCAAGTAGTACTTAACCTGTTCAATATGCCTTTACCGGGCCAGCCTTCCTGCTCAAGAATTTAAATTTACAGGTGGTACATTAATAAGGGACAAGTCAGGACGAATTAAATTGACTCGCTATTTTGTCTGTGATATTTCTGTTCTTCACCTAACTCCCAAATTTGCTTACCGAAAGCCAACTGGTAAGTAATCATTTTGGCTGATCCAGGCTAACTCAACCTTATGAGCCTGAAGAACACAGGATGAGTATCTTTAAATTCCTCTGTTACCTTGACAGACACGTCTGTCATTTTAAAATAGGAGCAATGATGAATATCGGATCGAGGAGGAGATTATGGATGATTCTCTGCAGTAGTAGAAATCAGCCCGAAGTGAAGGATTAGCACAGTTCAGGCGCTGTTTTACTCATGGATACCCGTTTTTAAGGATCTTAGGATTTCTTCATAGTCTTTTTTCCCCGACAATGAGAAACTAAGTCCTATCTAAAAAGATTGAGTGATGGGAATCATGTGGTCTTATCCCGCGGTGATTCATCGGTATCACCTTCAAGATATAAGCCCACCACCTTTGTCGCATTTCCTTCTTTGTCCAGGACAAAACGGAGACGAAAGAGGCCATATCCCTTTAGGGCGAATTTGTCCTGAGTAAGCGGCAGTAATTCGTATTCCTTTCTGGCCTCCCTTTTATAGTACAACCTGCCCTGGCGGAGATACACGTGGCGGGGGCCATAGTCACCGGCATATTTTTTAAGTGTCTCTTCTGGAATCAGGACTGGCTTCTCTTCTGCCCGGATGGCTTCCTTAACCCAGGGAATAGACATCTTTGCGAATGAATTTTCAGGATCCAACTTTAAAGCTTTTTGGAGATGTTCAAGAGATTCCTTATTTCTGCCTGCTTCGAAATAAAGCCTGCCGAGACCTGCCCAAGCGATAACTGATTTCGGGTCTGAATTAATAATCCATTTATAAATCGCCTCTGCCTCGTTTATTTTCTCTTTGCTGGATAAATAACGAGCAATGTCATTGAGGTCCTCTATCTTAAAAATCTCCGGATATTTAATCTTCATCTCTTCCATTTTCTCCAGGCCGGATTTTTCACCTTCTTCAAGAAAAGTCTTTTCTACTGTCATATAAGCAGTCCATTCCGGGTCGTCCTGCTGTTTGTAGGTGAGCCAGCTGAATGAGTGTTGCGGGTCGTCCAGAACAAGAGAGATGAGTGATTCAGCAATTAAGAACAGGTTCTCGGAATTAGCGAAGAACACAAGACCTTCCTTTCTTTCCCTGTAGGAGACTGTATATGCCCTGAGGTCGCCGTTATCTCCCCAATGCCAGAATCCGTTTTCAGTATTTCCTGGCTGGATTCCCCAGCCGAAGCCCCATGAGATATGTTCATCCAATTCATCTCTAGGTTCTCTTTTTCTTGTCGCTCTGACATGGGGAGTCAGCATCAAGTCAATGGTTTTTGGCTCGAGCACTTGATCGTTCATGATTGAACAGAGGTAGGTGGCATAATCCAGCGCCGTGGTCAGCAAGCTCGCTCCCCCATTAGGCTCTGCTCTTTTTCTTTTCTGGTTGGCAAAACCATGACGGTCATGGCCGGAGGCACCGTTTTCAGCGTAGAGGTCATTCCAGACATAGCTGGTCCTGGGCATTCCCAATGGTTCAAATATTTCTTTTTTTGCAAACTCCTCGAGAGACATCCCTGAGATTTTTTCTATTGTGCGGCCCAAATAAAGAAATCCCTCGCCTGAGTAGCCATAAAGCTTTCCTGGCTCGCGGATAAGTTTGTTTCCCCAGTTGGGAAGGCCAGTCGTGTGGGTCAGGACATGTCTTGCAGTTATCTTTTTATAACGCTCATCCCCTGCAAGCTTCGGATAGGGGAGATATTCAGTAAGAGCCTTGTCGAGGTCCAGTTCTCCACGCTCCACCAGCTTCAATGCAGCTACGGCTGTTATGGTTTTCGTGAGTGATGCAGCTTCAAAGATAGTGTTTTCATCCAGGGGTTCATTAGTTTCCCGGCTCCGAACTCCAAAGGCGCCGGACCAGAAGATTTCGCCATTTCGGATAACGGCTATAGAAAGACCTGGAATATCAGCCTTCTCCATTAATCTCGGAATTTCCTTCTCAAGTGTTGTTCCTAGATTCTGTTGTTTGCAGTGGGATAGGAAAAGGAAGGTATAAAGCGTGAGAAAGAAGACACACAGTTTATGGCGTTTCATATCAACCTCCATAGAAATAATCATTATACGGGAATAACTGTCCACTTAGAAAGACGTTATCCAGATAAAAAAGTTGCTTCTCCATGATTTTTGTCGCGAAATTAGCATCCAATCCTTATTGTGAGAAATCTGGTGCTACTTTAAATCCAAGAGCCATTTTATTGCGCATGAAGCTGATCCAAGAGTTCTCTACGAGCCTGGAGCTGGCAGTGGCTATCCAAAAGATGTTTGTCCATTCCAGAGTCGCTGCTATCGGGGTTGCTTCGCTCCCTTTCGGCCAGCGTGATAAACAGAGAATCTCACTCCAGGCCGCTTACGCCTGATCGAGGGTAACGTAAGGGGAGTCAAGGAAAGGTAACAGCCTTAATTTATAAAAGTAAGAATCCCTGCATAGAGTTTTGATTCTTCTCCTTGATAGATTTTTTTGCTTGAACCTGGATATTTTTTTCTATATGATATGAAAATCTTTATGAGAAGGAGGAGGATATCATGAAATTATGTTTCTGTCGCTTTTTGCTTGCTGCGGCCATCGTCGTCTTGGCCATCGTCTGGGGACCTACAATGTGGGCAAAATGGGTTATTGTCGTCGCTGCCGCCCTCCTGGCCATCATGAGTCTTTTTTATAATGTATGCTGTCTGCACAAGACGAAGATACCAGAGAAATAACCTTTTCTGTTCACGAACAGACCAAGAAAAAAAATTAGATCGTGAAAATCTTGTGTAGTGGTCTAATCAAAGATTATTTAATCCGTAGACTTTGTGATGATAAAACATCATTAAATATTACATTTCACGCCTCAATCCATCCCTAAAAAATTTCCTCCTTATCTGTTCGAGATATTTCAAAAATTTTTGTCCTTAAAAAAGGACAATTAAGCCACTACTCGTTGTATGCTCAGGCTGTCTAAGCAAATAAATCAGTGATCACTTGCCGATTCAATTATTTCTCGTCTTTGAAATTTACTGTCTGAAAAGCTAAGATAGTATGAAAATACCGCAAGCAACAGATAAATGCTGAGCTCTCCATTTATGCGCAACATTAAAGCAGATCCGTATAAGAAAGTCGCTAAGTTTTATGACGTCTTGTTCGAGCCCCTCAACAATGGTCTAAGAAAAATAGGCATGAAGATGTTCCCGCCCAGAGAGGGAATGGCTGTCCTTGACGTGGGATGCGGGACAGGAGCTCATCTCGAGCATTATCAAAAGGCCGGGTGCAATGTGTTTGGGATTGACCTGTCTCCTTCTATGCTTCAAGTAGCTCGTGATAGGCTAGGTGAGAGTGCGAATCTTTATTTGGGTGATGCCTCTAATATGCCTTATCAAGATAAAGAGTTTGACCTTATTGTTATGTCAACAGTCTTACACGAAATGCCTCGCGCAGTTCGCTCGGCAGTAATAAATGAGGCAAAATGCACTCTTAGGGAGGACGGTCGCATTTTGTTAATCGATTTTCACCCTGGTCCGATTAGACCTTTAAAGGGATGGCTGTACAAGAGCATAATAACGCTCGTAGAGTTTGCGGCTGGAAGGGAGCATTTCAAGAATTACAGCGATTTCATTGCCAATAATGGCTTGCCTGCGCTAGCATCTGCCTGTGGCTTATCAGTTGACAAGGAGAAGATAGTGAGTGGAGGGAATATTGCGCTGTTTTTATTACGCTCGGATCAGCGTCTTTAACAAGATTAAAACGAAGTGATTAATTCTTGCCATGAACAAGCCATTTCGTTCAATAATTTTTATGATCTGCTTTTGGAATCCTAAAATTATCCTGAAAGTTATTCCTAAGACTTGACTTTGACCTGGCTAAATAGAAATATATTCAGTACTAGATGAAAAAAGAGGAGTTAAGAATGCAAAAAGGTTGGCGAGTTTTCAGATTTTTTATCATTTTGATTCTATTGGCAAATCAGTTTTTTTGCACTGCTGAAAAAAACAAGGCAGTTGTTGGCCAAAACGGAATGGTTGTTTCAGTGGATGAGTTCGCTTCCCAGGTGGGAATAGATATTCTTAAAAAGGGGGGAAATGCAGTGGACGCTGCCGTGGCCGTTGGTTTTGCCTTGGCTGTCACCTTTCCTTCAGCAGGTAACATCGGTGGAGGAGGATTCATGATCATCCGCTTCCCGGATACGGAAGAAGCTGTTGCTCTGGATTTTCGTGAAATGGCACCCGGCAACGCTACCCCTGATATGTACCTGGATGAAAAGAGAAATTATGCGGAAGAGAGGAGTTTATTCGGGCATCTTGCGGTTGGAGTTCCCGGGACTGTTAAAGGTTTTGAGCTCGCAATGGAAAAATATGGGACTTTGCCATGGGAGGATGTTATCGAGCCTGCCCTTGAGCTTGCCGAGAAAGGATTTAGGCTGAATGAAAGAAGGGCGGAATCGTTCAACCGGTTAAATAAGGAATTTAAACAGGGGACTGAAGAATTTTTCCGGATTTTTTCCAAGCCGGATGGGTCTGAGTTCAAAGATGGGGATATTTTTATTCAGAGAGACCTTGCCGGGTCTCTGAGGTTGATTGCCGAACATGGCTCTCAAGCTTTTTATAGAGGGCAGATTGCGGAATTGATCGCTCAGGATATGAAAAAGCACGGCGGTTTGATCACTAAGGATGACCTGGAAAAATATGAGGCCTTTGTAAGAAAACCAGTAACAGGAACCTATAGGGGATACCAAATTATTTCGATGCCACCTCCAAGTTCCGGCGGCACGATTTTGATTGAAATGCTTAACGTTCTTGAAGGTTTTGACCTGGGACAAAAGGAAAGATATGCGCCCGAGACTCTGCATTTAATAGCAGAGGCGATGAAATTTGCCTATTTCGATAGAGCCCGATACATGGGTGACTCGGATTTTTCCGAGATTCCAGTCAAGCTTTTAACCTCAAAGAGTCATGCCGAGGATATTAGAGGAAAAGTCGACCTAAAAAAGGCAACTCCGAGCGCAGTCATGGGTGAAGAAATTCTAACAATCGAAAAAGCGGAGGAAACGACTCACTACTCGGTCATTGATAAGCAGGGTTTGGCAGTGGCGACAACTTACACCCTTAACGGATGGTATGGATCAGGAGTTGTCGCCGAGGGGACCGGAATCCTGCTTAACAATGAGATGGCTGATTTCAACATGAAACCCGGATATACGGATGATAAGGGCCTAATCGGCACGAAGCCGAATCTCATAGAGCCTCACAAGAGGATGTTGAGCTCTATGACTCCTACCCTGGCTATCAAAGATGGCAGAGTTTACTTGATTACAGGAAGTCCGGGAGGCAGGACGATTATCAATACTGTTTTGAATGTGATTGTCAATGTTATTGA
>CAYUXD010000016.1:0-8730 GCA_964448655.1 uncultured Eubacteriales bacterium | reverse complement strand
GATTCAGGATGCTATCGATGCGCCAAGGATGGACCATGAATGGATGCCTGATTTATTAAGGTTGGAGAAAGAGGCTATTACTGAAGAATTGATTGAATCACTCAAAGCTATGGGGCACACTATGAAGAAGCCTTATCGCTGGCGGCAGGGAGATGCCCATAGCATACTCATTGACCCCAAAACAGGGCTTTATTATGGGGCTGCTGATAAGCGCTCTCAGGGATCCGCCATCGGCTATTAAGCCGATATTGATTAATTGTCATTGCGAGCCCCAAAGGGGCGAAGCAATCCCTTACAAAAAGGTTGAGATTGCCACGCTTTCTTCGAAAGCTCGCAATGACAATTTTTTGCATGAGATTATCGCGTCGCTTAGCGCCTCGCAACGACTTCGTCGAATTGCTACGCTTTGCTCGCAATGATATTTGATCTATTTCCACTGAGTCATGGAGTAATTAATTATATTTGACTCTTTTTTTATTCTTTATTATTCTTCTCACAACCTAAGAAGGAGGAAGAATCATGAAACTTAATGTCTTATTCATTATCACCGCTATTCTTGGCCTTTTTTAGGGGCTTCTCATGCTGCTTGTCCCCGGCGCGTTTTCTGAATTTTATGGCGGAGAGCTTACCAACGCCGGCAAATATAACGGACAGCTCGTTGCCGCAGCCTACCTCGGTTTTGCCGCACTCCTCTTTATCGCTACCAAGGCAAAAGAAGCCAAAGCGCGTCAGGCCATCGTCATTGGTTCACTCGTTCACTTTATCGTCGGCCTTATCATCTCTTTGAGATGGCAAATAATGGGTGAAATAAATGTTTGGGGCTGGACAACCGTAGGTATCTTTGCTCTTCTAACATTAGGCTACGCGTACTTCTTAGTGAGCAAAAAAATAGATTAGGAAATAACAGACTGGAATAAATATCCCATTTTCCCGGATAAGACTTTTTTCTTGCAAAAAAGACTTATCTCTTCTTTATATTAACCTCAGGATGGCAGAGTGCAAGATTCTAATGAGTTCTTGAGGATTGTTTAAATTGCTGCTAATCAAGCAGGACAGATTGGCAATTTGTCCTACATTTAATTTAAAACATTCTGGAAAATACTTCGTATCTATAAATGTAACAAACTAAACTTAAACCATTAATCGAGGGAGTGAAAAATGATTAATCGAAAAATTTTTCAAATAACTTCAATCTTTGTTCTTCTCCTATCAATTGAAGTCTTCGCTCAAGAAGAATTCATCGACTTTGAATCCGACCGCTGGGAGCGGCAGGACGCTGAAATTGTCCAGTTCATGGGCAGAAAATGTTTGATCGGATCGGCGTTTTTAAAGGATGTAGAATTTGAAAACGGCATCATTGAGGTCGATATTGCCGTAACAGGACAAAAGGCGCGCACCTACCCGGGTCTACTTTTTCGCATTCAATCGCCTGGGAATTACGAACGGGTTTATGTTCGTCCCCATCGTGCCAGTCTGTATCCGGATGCGATTCAATATGTTCCCTGTTTCAATGGAATCGACGGCTGGCAGCTCTACAACGGCGAAAATTATACGTCTGCCACTGATATCCCTGACAACCAATGGGTGCATTTCAAGCTGGAAGTATCGGGCAGCCAGGCTCGATTGTTTATGGACGATATGGATCAGCCAGTGTTTGTCATGAACTATTTGAAGCACGGCGTATCCAAAGGCAGCATTGGCTTGAACTCTCCCAGGGAGCGGACCGCTTATTTTTCAAATTTTAAGTACAAAATTGATAACACGCTGAAATTTACCCCAGTCCCAGAAATCGAACAACATCCTGGAATTATCAAAAATTGGCAGATCTCCCAACCTTTTCCATTCAGCCAGGTTGACCTGGAGAAACATCCCGATGAACAGGAACTGGGAGAGATTAAATGGCAGCGCGTCACCTGCGAACCCAACGGCATGGTTGATATTTCCCGTTATTATGGCAGAACGGGGAGGGAGTACGATTGCGTTCTGGCAAAAGCGACCATCCATTCTGATCAGGAAAAAGTGATGCAATTGCAGTTCGGCTACAGTGATCTCATCACCCTTTTTCTGAACGGGAAGCAGATGTTCCTTGGCAGTAGCGCTTACCAGGGTCGTGATCCTTCTTTTCTGGGAATTATCGGTTACAATGATGCTGTCTATCTACCATTGAAAAAGGGAGAAAATGAGTTATTGATGTGGATTCTCGAATTATTCGGCGGCTGGGGATTTATGGCAAAAGATGGCAATGCCGTCTTTGAAGCCGAGGGCATCAGTCAGAAATGGAAAATCAAAAAAGAGCTGCGAATGCCAGAATCAGCTTTGTATGATAAAAAACGAAATGTCATTTATGTCACTAACTTCGATCGCTTCAGCGGACCCGGACAGCAGTTCATCTCGAAAGTGACAGTTGACGGAAAAATGCAGCAATTAAAATGGATTGAGACCCTTTCATTTCCCACGGGCATGGCAATGTTCGAAGATAAGCTGTTTGTTGTTGAGAGAAGAAATGTCGCTGAGATTGACCTTGAAACAGGGAAAATCCTAAATCGACATCCACTTCCACAGCCGATGTTTCCCAATGACATTGCCGTCGACAAGAGAGGAAATATGTATGTCTCGGATACCCGAAAAGGCGCCATCTATAATTTCGTCAACGGCAAATTTGAGGAATGGCTAAAAGGAACCGAGCTTGCGGATATCAACGGGCTTTGTGTTGACGAGGATAAGCTGATCTGTGGCATTAGCAGCGACCATTCGCTAAAATCCGTTGATCTTAAGAGCAAAGCGATAACAACCGTTGTCCGCTTCGGCGAGGGTCTGATGGACGGAATCAAAGTGGACCAGCATGGAAATTACCTGATTTCGCATTACGAGGGCAGAGTTTATCGAGTAACTCCGGACGGTCAATTTACAAAGCTTTTGTATGTTCAAGGGACAAGATGCGCTGATTTTGATTATATCGCTGAGAAAAGTATGCTGATTATTCCGGCACTTGAGGCGAATGAGCTGACTGCTTATAAACTGGGGAATTGATTTCAAAATTTGCAGCAAAAGAGAATTTTCTTTATTTCAGATGTCACCCAATCGTATATCATTTAACGTGATATTCGAATCATTATCATCATTCACGATCCCAGACTTCTGATCCGGTTAAGTGCCGTATGTCCAGGGATTTGCATACTTCGTTGACATAGTGGATTCTCCTTTTTGAATTTAAATTTTTTCTGTAATATAATCTTTGATAGCAGTTATAAAAGCATAAACATAAAGCCGATAAAATTAAGTATCATTTTCTTAAGGAGGACTTCTATGAAGAAAGGAGTTATATCCATTGCAGCAATCTTCTTGATAATTATTTCTGCCTGCACTACCTCTAAAGCACCTCCTTCACCCGAGATAATGCCTGCGGAGGGAGATTTTAATTTTTACCTGAGACAAGGAGCTCTGTCTTTGAATAGCGGTGATTACGAAAAGGCCATAGAGCAGTTTAGCCAAGCTGCAGCTTTAAGGCCTGATTCACCAAAGACATATAATTTTTTAGGAATTGCCTATTTTTATCAAAAAAACTACAAATTGGCTAAGAAGCAGTTTGAAAGAGCAGTTGTTATAGATTCCTCCTATGCAGAAGCTTATAACAATTTGGGAAGTGTCTATTTCATGACAGGACAGTTCGAGGAAGCGGAAAAAATACTCAGGAAAGCTCTTTCCCTATCCACTAACCTTGTCTCTGCTAACTATAATTTGGGAGCACTTCTTTTAGCCCAGAGTAAGGTTGAAGAGGGCACGCTTTATATTTCTAAAGGAATTGAGCTTGATCCGGATTATTTAGAGACGCACAAAGCCTTTGCCACCAATATTTCTTCTCCTCTTTTTAGTACATCAGAAATGTTCTTCACCTATGGCAAAGTTTATGCTTCAATAGGCAACATAGAAAAGACAGTGGAATATCTTAAAAAGGCTGGGGAGGCAGGTTTTAGCGGTTGGCAGAGGATTATGGAAGAAAAGGATTTTGAAAAGGTCAGAGAAGATCCAAGAATTAAGGATTTCCTTAAACGATAAATATAGAAGAACTCCTGAATTATTTTCGTTATCCAATCTGAAAGGTAATGGTTGAAGGGATTAATAACAGAACAAAGGTCGTTAAAATAAAGGCTTAAGGATATAGAGATTTGGAGTATTTTAAGCTCAAAGTCTATAATCTCCAGCTCTTCAGCTACTCGTTATCGGCGTGAACCAAAATATTAAGAGGAGGTATCCATGAAATCAAAGTATTATTATTTATTGATCTTTCTCATATTTATGCTTTGTGTCGGAAGCAGCCATGCTGCTATTCCTGAGAAATTTCAGGAGTTAATCAATAAAGGTGAATTCTCAAAAGTTCAAGAACTTATGAGGGAAGAGATAGCTGTTAATTTAAATCTATCTTCATTAGATAGACTTGAGATTATTTTTGAAATTGAGAGATTGGAGAGGATTAAAAAAGATTTCACTAAATCCAGCGCAGAAGTCATTGATTATATTAAAAAATATATTCCTGATGTTACTGATAAAGATTTAAAAAAATGGGAAAAGGAAAAATCACTGGAGTATATGATTATTGACGGGCAAAAAAAATATTTTAATCCAGCAGCGTATAATCTATTTCTCATAAATAAAGAAGCAGAAAAAATTAAACAGGAAAAGGAAAAGCCAAAAGAACCTGAACTTTATAATCGCGTCGAAGGTGTTCGAGAGATAGTTGAGTTGGCTAAGGAAGAAGGATGTAAATATGTTAAACCAACGCGAGTTCGCATAAAATATTCTCTTGCAGTGAATAAAGATGCTGTGCCAGAGGGTAAAATCATTCGTTGCTGGCTGCCATTTCCTCGAGAAAAAATGAATCGTCAGACAGATATCAAACCTATTTCAGCTTTCCCTGAAAGATATATTTTGAGTGATAATCGAGATTATTTACAGAGGACTATTTATTTTGAAGCACCTGCTGTTAAAGGTCAAAAAACAACCTTTAAAGTTATTTTTGAATACACAGCTTATGCCTTCTATAATAAGATTAATCCTGAAGAGGTTAAGCCAGTTCAATTAAATGAAGAATTAAAACCATTTATCCAGGAACGGCCTCCTCATATCGTTTTCACCAAAGAACTAAAAGAACTTTCAAAAAAAATAGTGGACAAGGAGACCAATCCGTATAAAATAGCTCAAAGACTATTTAAATGGATTCACGATAATATTCCCTGGGCATCAGCTCGGGATTATTCAACTATCAGAAATATCAGTAAATACTGCTATCAGAATATGCATGGTGATTGTGGCATACAAACTATTCTTTTCATGACCTTGTGCCGGATAAACGGCATTCCTACAAAATGGCAATCTGGCTGGACAACCACACCTGGCAGAGCAGGAATGCACGATTGGGGAGAGATCTATTTCGAACCTTATGGCTGGCTTCCGGTTGATGCAACTTATGGCTTGCTCGACTCAGAGGATGATGATCTGAAATGGTTTTATCTGGGTAATATGGAGAATTACAGATTTATTGTGAATGATGATTATACTCAGCCGCTCTATCCAGCAAAAATCTATCCACGTTCGGATACCGTGGATTTTCAACGTGGTGAGGTTGAGTGGGAAGGGGGAAATTTGTTTTTCGATCAGTGGGATTATAATTACGAAGTGGAGTTTATTAAGTGAAAATTAGATGTTTTAGTTGAAAATAGAGGTGGTGCACTCCGGCTAGGATCTTTCTTTTCTGGAAGAAGGCTTCCAAGACTTGGTGAACAACTTCTTGATAACAAGAAGAGTCTTATTGCATCCTTCAAAAGCTCTAAGTAATAAATGGGCAGACGTGACAAAAATAAAAAAGAATCTGTGTAAGAATGTCGTTAAATTAATTATTATGCGTCATATCTATATTTCCCAGGGGAAATTAAAAATGGCACTAAGTATTAACATTATGCGACGTTTTTGGATCCAGGTTTATCATGCCTCAGGGCTATCTAGATTGCCAGATATATTGGTTGCAAATTTAATAAAAATATTTATAGAGTATTAACGTGTTTCGGGGTTGTAATGAATGGATTTTTTTAATGGAAATTATGACGTGTATTTTAAAATATGTCAGGCTATATAATAATTGTTAGGTGTATAAAACCTGCTTATGAAAGATATGAAGAGCAAAAATTTGATAATGAAATTAGAAGATTTAGGATTTAGTGATTGGTTCCAAGAGAGATTAAGAGAGTCTCAGCAACTTGAGTATAGTTTAGTTCGTGTTATCGCTGTCAATAAAGATAATTACATAATAAGAAATGAAGAAGAAGAGATTCCAGCAGAAGTTACTGGAAAATTAATGTACGGAGCCGAATCCAATCTCGATTTGCCAACAGTTGGTGATTGGGTTTATGTGCAATACTTCAATGAAAACACTTTTGCTATTATCAACAAGATATTTCCAAGAAAATCCCTTTTGAAGAGAAAAGTAGCAGGGAAAAAAATCGAATATCAACTGGTAGCCTCGAATATTGATATTGCATTTATAGTGCAATCAACCGATTTTGATTTTAACTTACGAAGACTCGAGCGATATTTGATAATGGTAAATGAAGGTAATATCAAACCTGTAATATTACTTAGTAAACGTGATTTAATCTCAGATGAAAATTTGGAACAAGAGATCTTTAAGATCAAAAGTATGAATCCGTACTATGAAATTGTTGCTTTCAGTAATAAAACTGGTGAAGGATTAGATAAAATTCAAAGAATACTAAAAGGCGGTAAAACTTATTGTCTACTGGGAACATCTGGGGTTGGAAAAACAACGTTAATAAATAGACTAATTGGAAAAGATATATTTACAACAAATGCCGTTCGTGAAAAAGATGGTAAAGGTAGGCATGTGACGGCTCGTCGACAATTAATAATTCTTGAACAAGGTGGATTGATTATTGATACACCCGGGATGAGAGAATTGGGCAATATTGGAGTCACTGCAGGATTAAATGAAACTTTTATGGATATTACCACCTTGGCTCAGAATTGTCGTTTTAAAAACTGCACACACATGGATGAGCCTGGTTGTTCTGTCACAAAGGCAGTCAAGGAAGGAGAATTAAGTGTAAAACGTTATCAAAATTATTTAAAAATCCGCAAAGAGTCAGAGTACTATGAAATGTCATATTTGGAGAAGCGAAAAAAAGATAAAGAGTTTGGCAAAATTTACAAAGAAGCAAAGAAAAATATAAAAAAAAAGATATAAACTCACCTAAAAACAGCATAAACGCGAGCGAAAACGCCCTCCATATTATCCAGATCTGGTGCCCGGAAGAACAATTTAAAGATAATGAGCAAGGTATGATGCTTATACTCAATAGCATTCAAATTACTGAGTAGCGAGTTGATTTTTGCAACGGTTGAAGGAAAATCCATTAAAGGTTCCTCTCGACTATGTGCTAAACTTAAACGGCTTTTATCCGTATTATCTCGC
This sequence comes from uncultured Eubacteriales bacterium, assembly GCA_964448655.1. Lineage (GTDB taxonomy): Bacteria > Acidobacteriota > Aminicenantia > Aminicenantales > Aminicenantaceae > SOIV01. The sequence continues at coordinate 1,247 of CAYUXD010000016.1, read as the reverse complement.
AGGCGGTTTAGCCAATGCCGTATAAAGGAAAAATATATATAAGTACTGGAGGGAAATCATCATGAGAAATACAAAAGCCTTTAAATTTTTATGCATTTTGTCCGTTCTTTTATTTGTCGCCGTTTTCAGCAGAACTACGATGGCCCAGGTTGAAGGAGATGACGTGGTTATCGGCAAATCCCTGACAATGACTTCGAAAATCCTTAAAGGGGAAGTGCCCGTTTTAATTTCTGTACCGGATGGCTATGACACCGGCGCAGCCAATTACCCGGTTCTTTATGATCTAGGCTCCTTCAACTTCACGTACGACTGCGGAACTGTAGAGATGCTGGCACGCGGAATGTATATTCCGAACATGATCGTTGTCGGAGTGCCGGGCATCCAGGGAGGGTACGTTCCCACTCCTTTTGAGGAACGCGGAGAAGAACCTGCGGGAGCAGACCTTTCGATAAAGTTCCTTAAGGATTCTGTATGGTCACTCGGTCGGCGGGCTTTTTACCATGTACACGCTCTTAAATTACCCTGACCTGTTCACGGCATACGTGGCCGGCAGCCCCTGGTTCCAGAACAACAACCAGTATTGGCTGAAAAATATCGAAAAAATGGCAAAAGTTAGGAAAGTGGATGACAAATTCCTGTTCATGACAGTTGGAAAAGAGGAAGCCGAGCTAACCCTTGACACTTTTAAAGAACTTGAAAAATGGATGAATGCCAATCCAATTACCGGTCTGACCTGGAAGAATGCATGGGTAGAAGGCGATCATGGATCGATGGTAGGCAGAAATATTTATGACGGACTTCAATTTATCTTTAGCGGCTGGAGGATGCCCAACGAAGTTTTGATGAATGCCGACCTGGATGAGATTCAAAAGTATATAAAAACAAGTCTCACAAAGTGGGCGAAGCACGGGTTTGACGAATCTGCCATTCTCCCCGAGCGAATGATCAATTCCCTGGGATACTATTTACTCGGCCGGAAAGAGTACGAGAAGGCAGTCGAGATTTTCTCCTTCAATATCAAACGCTTTCCAAAATCCTTCAATGCGTATGACAGCCTCGGGGAAGCATACATGATCATGGGTGACAGGGAAAATGCAATTAAATACTACAAGCTGGCCGTCGAGCTGAATCCAGATAATACCGAATATGCTAAAAGAGTCCTGAAAAACTCGAAGGACAAACTGCGTGAACTTGGAGTAGAAAAATAAGATTGGGATAGTATATATTGAGAATATTGCATAACGTAT
>CAYUXD010000015.1:2264-18860 GCA_964448655.1 uncultured Eubacteriales bacterium | reverse complement strand
GCGTAACTCGCTCCGCTCAAACATACTCGCCGCCCGACTCTGTCGGGTTCCCTCGAAGAGAGAATTCCGAAGGCTAAATCTTCAATGGTCGCTGCAGCTATTTCCCAAAACCTATGCCTTCGCAATGAGTTATAACGGATTTGGAGATGCTTCCCTCCCCTACAAACTGGTTCATCTCATATTTAACATAGAGATCGAATGGCGTGCTGAAAACAGAAAGGATTAAAAATTTTACTTCTTGACAGAGCTGTAATTGTCTATTGAGTATGGATTTTTGCTCCCTGCTCCATCTGCTTTTCATCTATCGTGTAAAGTGCATCGAGCATGGCTATTTGGAAGCTGCCAGGGCTTTGGGCTTTTGTGGCTGCTTTCTCGCCCGCAAGGCCGAAGTAGGCGAGTGCGGTGGTTGTCGCTGTGACAGGGTCAGGATCCACTGCCAGGAATGCTCCAATAATGACCGTTGCAGTGCAGCCCGTGCCTGTACAATAGCCCATAAGGTCATGGCCATTAGAAACACGGTAGATACGCTCTCCATCTGTGATGAGATCTACTTTCCCCGTAATTGCCAGGGTAGTATTCAGTTCCTTAGAGAGTGTAAGAGCCGCATCTGCAGCCTCGTCCACGGTGTGGATGGAGTCAACACCCTTGGTTTTGGAGCCCTCATGGGCTAAGGAAAGCACTTCAGAGGCATTTCCCCGAACCACTTTTATTGAGACTTCGTCTATAAGTCGCTTGGCGGAGTCAGTCCGCAGTTTCGTGGCCCCTGAACCAACTGGATCCAGAATAACCGGAATATTCAGCTCATTGGCACGTTTGCCTGCTTTGAGCATCGAATCAACCCAGTAAGGCGTGAGGGTTCCGATGTTAAGTACCAGTGCGCCGGCAAAGGAAACCATCTCTTCGACTTCCTCTGATGCATGGGCCATCACAGGAGAAGCTCCGCAGGCGAGCAAGGCGTTAGCAGTGTAATTCATGACGACATAGTTCGTGATGTTATGGATCAAAGGCTTCTTCTCGCGAAGTTTCTTCAGATTTTCTCCTGCCTTTAGTGCGAGATCTTGGTCAAACATCCTTTCTTCCTCCTTTTCCGAAGTGATCCCATCCTGCCGGGGTGATGTGCCGGCGAGCTCCATCAGGGAGTATCAATTGGATATCCCCGGCTGAATCAGTAATCTTACCTACTTCGGTGACGGGCACATCGTTGACTGAGGCAACAGCAGAACGGATCTGAGCCACGTTTTTAGGAGCACCGGTGATGATCAACTCGTAATCATCGCTATCCTGTAAGAACAATTCGTAAGGATCCAACTTTAGTTCGAGGGCAGCTTGACGAAGATCTTCACTTATGGGCAATTTTTCTTGAATCAGCACAGCTCCCACACCACTATCCTGACAGATATGTCCCAGATCACCCAGGAATCCGTCGCTGGTGTCGATCATTGCCGTAGCATATCCTGAACGGGCGATTGCCCGTCCCTCCCTTGCGCGGTGCGAGGGAGTATTGTAGGTGCGTACCAGCGGATGCTCTCGTATATCCTTGCTTGACCGGGAACGCAACAAAAATTGCAGCCCGGCTGCAGCCTGTCCTGGATACCCAGTGACCAGAATCGCATCACCCACCTTGGCAGTAGAACGGAGCACGAGTTTGCCCTGCTCTATCTCACCAATTAGAGTGATGTCAATGAAAATGGCATCCTTTGTTTTGGTGATGTTGCCACCGATAATAGAGGCCCCAAACGGGTTGAGTTCCATGGCGAATCCACGATACATGTTTTCCACATCTTCGACAGGCATATCTGTTTTTAGCCCTAACGATACAAGGCCGTATAGAGGCTGACCTCCCATAGCACCAATGTCACTTATGTTCACCACCATCGCCCGTCGTCCTAAATCTAAGGGAGTGATGCGATCTGATAGGAAATGTTGGCCGTCTACCAGGCAATCACAAGTGACCAATAGCTCATACCCAGGACGAGGTAGGATAGATGCAGTATCATCACCGATTCCCAGTGTCACCCCGCGTGTTTTAACTCCCTCTTTTTTGAGGAGGTTGTGAATTCGGTGGATTAATCCGAATTCTCCGATATCTGCCAGAGTCTCAGGCATGATTTCCTTTTAATTTTTCAGTTTGGAGAGTTTGGCTAAGCGCCCGGGTCGCCTGCTCAGGGTCTTCTTCGCAACAAACAGCAGAGATCACAGCGATTCCCCGTGCGCCGGCCCGCATCACTTCAGGCGTATTCTCTACATTGACGCCGCCAATGGCAATAATAGGGAGATAGATAGCTTCAACCGCCTGTCTCAGGAGCTTAATCCCGGTGACAGGGCCTGCATCTGCTTTGGATGCAGTCGGATAAACAGGACCAAATCCTATGTAGTCTGCCCCTTCAGCCAGGCATTTCTGCGCCTCTTCAAGGGTGGCAGCAGACCCGCCAATGATCCGACTTTCTCCCAGCAGTTTGCGCGCCAGAGGGATGGGGAAATCATCTTGTCCTAGATGGACACCGTCTGCCTCTGCGGCAATCGCAACGTCTAGGCGATCGTTCACAATTAACGTTACACCAGAGTCTTTGCATAATTTTTTTAACTGTCGGACAATCTCAATCATCTCTCGGGTTGTCCCAATCTTCTGGCGGAACTGGATGGTATCAGCCCCTCCTTTTATTGCCATTCTGGCGAGTTCCAAGTGTGAGAAGCGGGACTGCAGTACTGTGTCTGTGAGGACATGAAGTCGGCCAATTTGTTTCATTACTGATCTCTTTGGACTAAGATCCTATCCGAAAAGTAGCAGCCCCATGTTTTATACCCTAGCATCCATGAAGGAATATTATATTGCCGGAACTGTATCAAGTATTAAAAGTATAATTGTTCAGTAACTACTGCTTTTCAGGGATAGGGTGCTTTACCTTTTCCCAAGCAGCCTCAAAATCAAAAGGCTTTTCGTGGGCCATATCATGACAGGTTAAGCATTGCTTTTTAATGGCCTCGGCTGACTCATAAAGAATAAGGCCATTCTTCACAGCCTCTTCCCGGCTTTTCATGATACTTAATTTTTTATACGCACTGCCCGGACCATGACAGACTTCACAGGTAACTCCCTCTTCTTTAAATTCAGCAGCTTTTTCGAAAAGCGGGGCGTGGCATTTGAGACATTCTGGATTTTCAGCTGCGTCTGGAACTTTGGCTTTAACTTCTTCAGTGGTTAAAGGCGCAAAAGATTTGGAGTGCTTGCGTTCTTCCCAGAGAGGGAACTGTTTTCCTTGTTTTTCGGTCTTATGACAGATTTTGCATTTGCCAGCACCAACATAAGTAAACTCCTGGCTAAAAAGGCTGATAATAGATATGAGAAAAATTCCAATAATCGAGATTAAGAGGACTTTTTTCAATATATCCTCCTTTTTAATTCAAAAAAATCTTAATAGAGAACAATCTCATTGTCAATACGTTATTAAGTCTAGTAAGCGTCTTTTCTATCCGTTTCACGAAAAAGAAGATGTTTCCTTTCTTTTGTTAGGATGTAGGGGCTTGATTTATCAAGCCCGCCTGTTTTTTATGTAAGGTTTGATTCATTAAACTCATTCTCAATTAATAGGGAATACAAGAACAAAGGATGGGTCAGAAAATAAAATTATGGATTAGGAGGATTTCTTTTTATCTATTTGTCTTATTTTAAGAAATAGAGCTACGGCTAAAAGAAAGATGAAACAGGTAGCAATAATCAGCCCTGTCTTTCTGAATTTAGCTTCTCTTAGGGCAGCCTCTCCTGCCTTTGTCACTTCGGCGACTACCTTTTCGCCATCTCCGATTTTTTCTTCAATATCTGTAAGAGAAAAGCTGTGAGTTAAGTTTCGAGCAAAGATCAGTGCAGTATTTGCTTCTGCCAGCCTGAATTTGGGCTCACTAACTTCAACTCCCTGCCTGTCTGCCTGTTTCAATAGATCTTCGGCATTGCGGATTTTCTCGATGAATCCGTCGAGGCTTTGCTTAATGCGTGAAGCTATCTGATATGGCTTAGATTCAGGCTCATGACACTGGATGCAGACAGCCTTTTCCCCGGTACCGAGCATTTCATCGGAGGGAGGAAGAATCTTGTGATTTCCATGGCAGACTTCACACTCGGATAGCTCCATTTCGTCAAAAGCCTTTTTATGAGGACTTTGAGAGAATAGTTCTCCTGTGCTGGGATGACATTGCCGGCAGATATAGGCAATTGAAGTCACTTCTGGCGGAGAAGCGCCGTGGTTGCCGTGACAGTCATTGCAAGCAGGAGCTGAGAGGTCCTTTTTTTCAAAAAGGGCACGGGCATGGACACTTTCTTTGTATTCATCCCACTGGTTGGTTGGGATTTTATAGTCTTTCATATAATCTTTGTCAGAGTGACAGTGGCTGCACGTTTGAGGTATATTCCAGGGGAATGTCCTGGATTTGGGGTGGGTGGCAGCCTGGATGCCATGAGTACCATGGCAGTCAGTACAAAGAGCGACCTTTGTATCGCCTTTTTTTAAGAGATGGCCGTGCTCGCTTGTCCAGTACAAATCCAGTTGATCAACTCTGAGGCTGGGATTGAAGCGTCTCATGTAGCTGGGATCAGAATGGCAGGAAGCACAAAATTCAGGGATGCGGGATCTTTGAGGGATTCCCTTAAAGGTTTTATCTTTGGCCAATTCAATATCTTCTTCTGAAGGGTTTCCTCCATGACAGTCTGCACAGCTCAATCCGAATTGCTGATGAATATCCATCTTAAAGGTTTGGACAGGTGCCAGGAGTTTATCTTCCAGTTCCTGGTGACAATAGATGCAGGAGTTTTTTTGGGCATAAAGGGAAAGATTGAAAAGGGATATCGCCAGGATAAAAATACTCAACAGGTTAATTATTTTCCGTATTTTCCGCGCTTTCATTTCTTATAAACCTGGCAGAAGATATGTCAGAGCAGTCATTACTACGATATAAAGAACGACGATCCAACCTATAAAAGAAAAAACTGGACTCCTTCTTTCCTTGGCCGCATTGCGATCCAGGAAAGGAACAATCATTAAGAGAATTCCTCCTATTATAAAGCTAAAAATTGCCAAAATTTCTCCTTCAATGAAAAGAATATGAGAAGGGACAATTTTTAGAGTTGTGAACATAAAAGTAAAATACCATTCGGGCTTTATTCCGATAGGGGTTGCGGCAAAAGGATCTGCTTTTTGGCCGATCTCCCAAGGGAAAAAAACACAGAGCACACCGATGAGAGCCAGAATGAGCATCCAGCCCAGGGAATCCTTAAGGATGAAATTTGGGAAAAAGGGAACTTCTTTAACTTCCTTTTCAGGTATCCCTATCGGCTTGCTCATACCCAGTATCTGGACTAAGAGGACATGAATTCCGAGAATTATTGTTGTCAGTAATGGTAGAACAGCCACATGGAGCCAGAAAAAGCGGGAAATAATAGCCCCAGAGACTTCAGGCCCTCCAAGGATAAATGTCTTGATGGACTTCCCAATCAGGGGAATAGTCCCGGCAATATCTGTTCCCACCCGGGTGGCAAAAAAGGAAAGTTCGTTCCAAGGAAGCAGGTATCCACTGAAACCAAAAGCAAGGAAAATCAGGAGAAGAAAAAAACCGGTTATCCAGGTTAATTCCCGTGGAGGCCTGTAAGCTTTGAGAAAGAAAGTGCTGAACATATGAATGAAAATAGCCCCGATAAGAATATTAGCAGACCAGCTATGAACAGACCGTATAAGCCAGCCAAATTTAACCTGGCTCATGATGAATTGAATGCTTTCGTGAGCAGAGTCGATAGAAGGGGTGTAGTAAAGGAGGAGCAGAATGCCGGTTAGAACTTGAAGAATAAAAAGAAAGAGACAGATGCCTCCGAAATAATACCAGAAAGAATGTTTATGTTCGGGAATCTTCTTTTTTGCGGCAAACTGAATGAGGCCAGAAAGCATAAAGCGGGAGTCAAGATAAGAATAAATACTTTGGAGAAATTTTTTCATCCTAGCTCTTTTTTGAAATGACGATATCTTCTCCTGAGATTTCCACGTTGTAAGATTCCAGGGGAGTAGGAGGAGGGCCGGAGACGACATTCCCGCTTAAATCAAATCTACCGTTATGGCAGGGACAAAGAATTGTCCCCGTATCACTCTCATAGATGACAGTACAGCCGAGGTGGGTGCAGACAGCAGAGAAAACCCTCAGCTCTCCATCAGAAGTGAATATCAGGATGCCAGGTGAAGTTCCGAATTTAAAGATTTTATAAGTGTTTGGCACAAGTTCGCCTACCTTTGCAGCCGTGATTTTTTTTACGACAGCCTCAGTTTGCTTTGTTGGGAGGATATAACGAATGGTTGGGTAAAGGAAGGCAATAATCGTGCCCACCAGACTCCCTCCCAAAAAAAAGTCTATGAATTTCCTTCTATTCATTAGGTGAATTTTTTCTTAAAGATTGTAAGCTATTTCTAAAATTTGTCAACATCTCTTCAATAGTCAAGTGGTTATGGATCCCAGAACTCCCGTGTAGGGGCTTGATAAATCAAATCCCCACATTAAATAATTTTTTCATTTGTAGGTGTTTGATTCATCAAACACACATTTTTAATCGTATAAAAATAACAGGTGGATTTGATAAATCAAACCCCTACAATTCCTTTAGCCTTTTGTCATGCGTAACTGTGCAGGCCAGCAAGCACATAATTTACGCCAAAATAAGTAAAAAGTGCGGCTGAAAATCCGATAATGGCAACGTAGGCCGAGCGCCGTCCTTTCCAGCCCATAACGATTCTTGTATGAAGATAGAGGGCAAAGACGAACCAGGTTATAAGGCTCCATGTCTCTTTGGGATCCCAGCTCCAGAATCTACCCCAGGCATAATAAGCCCAGACCATTCCAAAGACAAGACCTCCCAGAGTAAAGAGAGGAAAGCCGACAGCGATACATCTATAGCTGACAGAGTCTAATTTTTCAGGTGAAATACCAGATTTTATTCCTTCTCTTTTTTTCGAGTCAGCCACCAGATACATGATGCTGGTAATAAAAGCTAGGGCAAAGAAGGCTTCTCCGAGGAGAGTCACAGATACGTGCAGCCACAGCCAGTAGCTCTGAAGAGCCGGGACCAGGGGGGTTGCTTCTTTGGGCATCAATGGCGATGAAGCAAGAGCCATCAGAGCGATGACAACAAGCAAAAAATAAGGGCCTGCTCTTTTAATCTTATATTTAAGCTCTATGATGATGTAAGCAAGAATAGACGACCAGGCGAGAAAAGAAAGAGACTCATACATGTTTGTGAATGGAGCGTGGCCGCTTTCAAAGGTTCTTAAGACCAAGGCTATGGTGTGGATAAAGAGTCCCACTAAAGCAAACGAGAATCCTATTCTTGCCAGGTTTTCTCTTTTTGAGAAAAGGAAGGAGAAATAGCAAACAACAGAAATGATGTAGAAAATAAAAGCTGCGAGAAATAGAAGCGATTCATTCACCTTGATCTCCTTAAGGAAGTCATGATTTTCTCGAATTCGGATTGGAGAGCTTCCCTGCTTTTAGAAGCAATCCCTCCGGCGATTATTTCTGTTTTTCCCTGGCTTTCTTCCAGGATAACCTTGATTTCCCGTGTAGGCCAGTAAAAAGCAAACGCAAGACCTATCATTAAAAAGGTGCATCCTGCCCAAATGAAATTTACTCCTGGGTCTTTGGCCGCTTGAATAACAGAGAGCTGGTCAGCCTTAAAGTTTTTTAGTTCAAAAGATAAATCTGTTTCTTTTTTTGAGTGGATCCGGGCAAAATCAGGAAATTTAGAAAAAATCCAACCGGACATAATTTTCTCATCTCCTTCCCATCCTTCTATAAAGGCAGCAGGATTGTTGGGTTGAAGAGAACGGGATGTGACCTCGTTTCTATCATTGATAATGAAATCAGGGATAAAGTGCCTAACAGACATATGGATATTCTCGCCTTCAAGCCTCACTCTTTCCCCGACTTTCATTTCTATTTCCCTCAAGAATGAAGGATCTTTTCTTTTTCTTACCCAAATTCCTACAGAAGTGTTTGTCCAGTTCCAGCCGTAGCTACTTTGATAAAAAACAAAGCCTTTATAGGTCAGGGGATGATTAACCTCGATGACTTTGCTTAAAATTGGCTTCTCATCTTCAATAACTGTGAGGGTGCTCTTCCAGTCTCTGACGCTGCCGTTGGGGTAGTATTCTGTTTCGAATTTATCAAGCCTCACTTTAAAATCAGCTTTTGGAAGACCTTGAATACCTCCTTCTGAAAGGGTTAAATCTTTCCTGAATCTCCCAGCACCGCTGATAATCCCTCCTGCTAGAATAATAAGGATGCCGATGTGGACAATGTCAGCACCAAACCAGCCAAGAATCCTTTTCCGGGCGAGAAGAAAGGTCTTGCTTTCTCTTCTCACTTCCTTGAGACGGTAATGCCTTGAGCGAAGTTCCTTTTCCAGCTCTTTTTTAGTTGTATCAAGACCTGTGTTTTTTTTGAATCTTTCCTTAATTTTTAAAACAGTAATCTCCTTTGCTTCTATTTCCAGTTTTGGGTGAAATGCTTTTCTGAGTTTGGGCGCGAGGCGAGCTAAAGTGCAGACTATGATATTCAGGGCAAAAAGGAAAAGAAGGGCGATGAACCACGATGACTGGTAGAGTTTGGTAAGTTGGAGTCGATTGAATAGATTTCCCCACAGTCCGTAACGGGCCACATACTCATCTAGACTTCTGTTTTTAGGAATTAAGGTGCCGAGAAATGAGGCAAGAGTAATGATTATAAAGAGAAAAATGGCTAATTTGACTGAATTAAAAAAATCCAAAAGAGACTTCATCTGGATTTTAACTCCTGAAAATTTTTATAACTACTAATAATATAGGAATAATTAATTTGTTTCAATATATTAGATATATTTTAATCGAACGGAAATAATCAGTTATTTTTTTAATCAAAGCATAAGGAAAGGAGGTCAACGATGCCCCTCCCGGGGAAATATTCTGCTTTAAAGCTAAATTTATAGTATGACTTTAGAATTTATAGCCAAATCCAACAGTGAAGATATTCGAGGAATAATCATCGAAATCATACATATTTTCGTTATAGTTGTTGTATTTGTATGAGAGGAATATGCTGTAACCATTATCAAGTGTGTATTTTAGCCATCCCTTAATAGTGGTCCAATCGAGCTCCCATGTGCCAGAGTTTTTGTAGTAGTAGGCCATCGCGCCTACGGCAAAATTCTCGTTTATTTTGTACTTCAACGAGCCTCGAAAAATATTATTCCCGCTTTCATAGCTGATATCCCATGTACCCGGTTGGAATTGATATATCACGATATTAGAGATTGATGTATCGATTTCCTGTCTTGAAAAACCAGCACTCGCATAAAATTTTTCTTTCACGCTGTAACCGATATCAAAGCCATAAGCATCGGAGTTGAATTTACCACCTGATTCGTCATTATCAAGATCTCTTCTCAAGTAGGAGATCATGAGGCTAAGCCCTGTTGCGGGCATGATTTTGGCTCGAATCTTGAACCTGTTGAGATCAGTCGGACTCATTAGAGTGAAAGGACTTTCAAAACTTCCTCTTTCATATTCTCCCATCACACTTACTTTATTAGTAAGTTTGTAATTGGTATTGATGAAGAAGGTTGTCCTCTCTGTCTTTTTCTCTTCGCCAGTTGTATCGTGCTCGAGATGGGTATCTCTGGATTCCCGTCGAATCCCGCCGGTCAAAGTTAGGGTTTTATAAGGAAGAACTTGAGTTCCTACCTCATAAATTGTTGACGTAATATCCACGATTGAATCTACATCTTCTTCACTTGTATCCATTCTCACTATGTTTGATTCGGCGTCTTGGTCGAGCTTGCTGTACCTGAATCCTCCAATCAGGAAGACCTTGTCGTGAGCCCGGAAAGAAAAGTCAAAGTCAAAAAGGTTGAATTTTCGGCTGATGGCCGCTGTGCCTTGGGCATTATTTTCGGGATCGTTCTCAAGAGGTAGTGCATCATAGGTCATGCCGATGGCGCTTTCTCTGTAGTCCAGTTCCATATCCAGGTCAGAATAGGTGTAGGCAGCAGTAGCCTTGATCCTGTTTGTAGGCCTGGCATTAACCCGGGCTGTAACCATGGGCATTGTGAATTCATAGGGAGCCATTAGCTCAAAAAATGAGAGTTCTGTAGTACCAGCAGGATTTTCTCCCACAGAAAAGCCAGGGAGAAAAACCCTTGAACTATTTTCATAGTCGTTGTAGCTCCCCTCAAGGTAGAAATCAACTTTATCAAGGTTGACCTGGAGCCCAGTTTTATATTCTGTCTTCAATTCATGTATAGGTTTGTCTAGTTCGAATTCGTCATGGCTCACATCGAGAGTAGTCGTGCTTTCTCCGGTTTTTTGTTGCCTGTCAAAGGACACAAAGAATTTTGCTCTCTCAGAGAACCTTATGTCTAAGTAAAGATCATCGAACTTACGATCAAAGCTAAAGTGGTGAAAATCGCCTCCAGTAGTAGTGTTGATATCTGCCAGGTTAGGAGGGAGAATTATATCTTTATAGAAGTAGGTTGCTTTTCGATGGCCGTAGCGAAAATTGAAAGCTCCGAATTTTTTTAGGGTAAAACCGTAGCTTTCGAATGGATCTCCACCGATAGTCGAGGCATGGAGGTTTATGAGGTCAAAATAATTTTTATAGTTTCCTGAGGGAAGAATATCGAAATTCAAATCCAGGAGACGTGGTCCTTTTCTAATATTAAGATCTTCATAGTATTTATCCTTATTTCCGTCGACATCCACATAACGGTAGCCGATTTCAAAATTTCCCTTTAATTTCAGCGCGGCTTCTTCATCTGCAGCAATAATGCCTGAGCAAATCAGGAAGACAATTCCTAGCGCCGTTGAAAAAATTTTATTTTTTTTCATTTCCCCCCCGTCCTTATTTTATAAAGTGAGAATCCAAATTAGATCCATGAATGGTTGAATGGCAGTTCGTGCACATAGATTCAGCCACAAATCGATTGTGCCAGATAGGTACTGTTGTATGACAGGAAAAGCAGAGCTCAGCTGTGCTCTGATGCGTCAACATGTGCCGGTTGACTGAACCATGGGGATCGTGGCAGGCAGTGCATCCTTCTACTCTAATCGCTCCATGCTCATAAACAAATGGTCCCTGCTTGTCAGTGTGGCATTTAAAGCAAATTTCCTGTTTAAATCCGCCCAGTCTGGTCCTTGTCGCCTGTTCATGCGGTCTATGACAGTCGGTGCATCTAACCATACCTTCAGTAATTCTGTGTCGTTCATTCAGAGCAAGCTTTGGAGCAATTTCCTGATGGCAATTCAAGCAGAGCTTAAAACCTTCCTTTGCCAGGAGCTTATCTTTACCCATTTCAGGGTGAGACTGATGGCAGTCTGAGCATGCTACAGAACCTTTCATATGGTCGCTTCCTGGGAAGACAAAGTTCTTGTTTTCCTTGCTGTGGCAGTTTAAACATTTCTCTGTCTTATCTGCTGCTGGTACATCAGCTCTAAAAGTAAAGATTGTTTCTACTGTCCCTTCTTCCACGTGTGCGCCTCCCGGACCATGACATGCTTCGCAGCCCTTGATTTCTAAATCCCTTTTCTCCGATAAGTAATGGATGGACATTTTGTAATTCGCATACTGATTTTCGTGGCATTCCATACACGTTTCGGACCCAACATACTCTCTCTGGATGCCAGCATCTTTTGCACGAAGAGAGGGAATGATCAAGAGGACAGCGAAGAGCAAAAATACAAATGCTAACGGTATGAATACTAAATTGCTCTTCTTCATCGTTCTCTCCTTAAGAAGGCGTTTTGAAATTCATATCCACTTTGTTTAATCTATGTAAACAGATGTTATATGCTTCTCTTTTCAACGTTAGCTTTTGATAAATCCAGTAAAAATATGGAGATGAAATATTTATTTTTCAGGTCCATTTCCAAGTTATGAATAAATAGAAAAGGGATCATACTATGGAGAATCCAATGAAAGACTTTGTTATGTTGCTAAATTTCTTGATGCAGGAGGCCGATTTATCAATCCCACCTACATATTTTGTTTGGACTGTCTAATTAAGCGGTAAGGTTTAATGGCTTTTGGCTTTGCTTTTTGTTTTGCCCTTAGCGTTCTTTTTGTCGTGAATTTTTATGAGGTCCTGGAGAGTTATGCCCTCGAAATAATCTCTTAATAGTTTGCTGGCCTCTTTCCAGATATCAAAGGATGCACAAATAGGAATACGGTCACAATAATCAGTATCCTCAACACAATCAACAAGACAACATGATCCTTCCAGAGCATGGAGGATTTCACTCACTTTGATTTCTGAAGGATGCCGGGCTAAGGTATAACCTCCCCCTGCTCCTCGGATACTTTTTACAAGCCTGCTGATCTTGAGAGGAATTACGATTTGTTCTAAATAGCGAATGGAAATGTCTTCATTATCGGATACGCTTTTTAGTATGACAGCCTCATTTCCGTTGTTATAATTGTGCGCAAGATTCAACATCAAGCGGGTTCCATACCTTCCTTTTGTAGAAAGTTTTATCACGGATTCCTCCTCGTTGATAAAATATTCTAAAAATGCACCCTGATATTAGCTTATTTAAAATTTTTTTTCAACATAAATTTATAGAATTTATAAAATCTATATAAATTTATAATAATAACGTAATGACTAGATTTTAATAGCATTAGGGGCGATCTCCGCAAACACAGCAATCTCTATCACTTTTTTCTACGCTCTAGTCCTTTACGTTTTCTATATAATTTTGCTAAAATTCCTAAAGATGAAAAGAGCTGCGTGTGTTGCCATTTTTCTTTTCCTCACGGGAGGATTAAGCATAATGGCTCGTAAAGGGGCCTATATAGAGCCCAATAAGGGTAGCGCCAATAAAGAGGACAGGCCACTTTTTTATTGCGAGCGATTAGAAGGAGCACGGATAATGGAAGATACTACAAAAGATGAGAAGATCACCTTGGGAGATTTATTGCCCCGGGAGATCAATGGCTGGAAAGCAGAAGGGAAAGACGAAATCTATGATCCTCAAACAATTTTCGATTATATTGACGGGGCAGGAGAAGTCTATCGTTCTTATAATTTTAAACAGCTCCTGGCGAGACGGTTTACCAAAGAGGGGAGTCCTGACATAGTTGCTGATTTATTCGATATGGAAACTTCCAGGGATGCTTTTGGTGTTTTTACCCATGACCTTGAAGGAGAGGAGGCAGGAGTAGGCCAGGGTTCGACATACAACGGAGGTCTCCTATCCTTCTGGAAAGATCGTTTCTTCGTTTCCCTTTATTCTGAAGAAGAAACAGAGGACGCCAGAAAAGCTTTGTTTGCTTTGGGGGAGAAAGTGGCATCTTCCATCAAAAAAGAAGGGAAGAAGCCTGATATCGTTTCTCTTTTGCCTTCAGAAAATCTCGTTGAAAAAAGCGCCCATTATTTTCATAATCATCTGATTTTAAACTACCATTTTTATGTTTCTGATGAGAATATTCTTCTTCTCGATCAGCAAACAGAAGCTGCCCTCGGGATTTACAGAGAAAACACTGAAAAAAGTTACATTCTCGTGGTTCGCTATCCTGAGGTCAATAAAGCTTCCCAAGCATACAAAAGTTTTATGCAATCTTACATGCCTGATGCGACTGAATTGGGCTTAGTCCAGACCGAGGACTTGAAGTGGACGGCAGCCAAGCTTCACCAGGATTTTATCATCATAATTTTTAATGCTCCCTCAAGATTTTTGGCCAAAGGAACAATAGAGAAGGTCGAAAAGAGAATAAGCCAAATATAATTGATATTTTTTTAGGAAAATAAATTTCTCGCATTTCACCAATTGATTTGGAGAAAAGAATGAAAAAGAGAGTAATCACGCGGCGTGATTTCCTTCGAGTGGCTGCTATGACTCCTTTTGCAGGAGCTTTTGCCTATGGTTTTAAAATTCAAGAAAAAAAGGAGGCAGCCAGAAGAGCGAAAGTCGTTCTTATCAGAGACAAGAAGGCCTTGATATCTTTTAAAAAACCTGACCCTAGTGTTATCCAAAAAATGCTTGATGATAGCATTACCACATTATTAGGAGAAGCGGGTCCCATAAATGCCTGGAAGAAGCTTGTTAAGCCCTCCGACATAGTCGGCATCAAGAGCAATGTCTGGGGACCAATTCCAACGACAAGTGAGGTTGAACAGGCTTTAAAAAAGAGAATCATGGATGCCGGTGTTTCTGAGGAAAACATAGGGATAGATGACAGGGGAGTCAGGAGAAATCCGATATTTAAAAATGCCACTGTACTCATAAATGCAAGACCTGCCCGAACCCATCACTGGGCTGGAATGGGAGGGTGTATTAAAAACCATATCATGTTTGCTCCCTTGGCATCTGCCTATCATGGTGATTCCTGTGCAGATTTAGCTACACTCTGGTACGAGTATAATCTCAAGGAAAGGACAAAGCTGAATGTTTTGCTGATGTTAAATCCTCTCTTCTACGGCATCGGACCCCATCACTACAGCGATAAGTACGTCTGGGAATACAAGGGCATTCTGGTCAGCCAGGATCCTGTGGCCGTTGATGCCGTAGGTGTTAGTATCTTACAGGCCAAGCGCCGGGAGTATTTTGGCGAAGAAAGGCCCTTGCAGCCTCCGGCCAAACATATCTATCTGGCTGATACCCGGCATCACCTGGGAGTAAGCGATCCCGACAGGATAGAGCTTATTAGGCTGGGCTGGGAGGAAGGCATCCTTATTTAGATATTAGATAGATAATGAGTTTCAGTCTCTCGGCCCAAAAATTTTTGTTCCGATTCTGACGATATTGGCGCCTTCTTCTATGGCGACCTGGTAAGAGTTTGTCATTCCCATGGAGAGATATTTCATCTCCACTCCAGGAAGATTAAGTGTTTTTATCCTGTCGAAGAGCTTTTTTGTTACTGCAAAGTAAGGCCTGGCATCTTCTGGGTCGCCAAACATTGGGCCCATGGTCATGAGGCCTTCTATTTTTATGTTTTTAAGCTTTGATATTTCCTTGATAAAATCTTCTGTATCCTCAGGCAATACACCGAATTTTTGATTTTCTCTGCCGCTGTTTATCTCGATGAGAATT
Source organism: uncultured Eubacteriales bacterium (assembly GCA_964448655.1). Taxonomy (GTDB): domain Bacteria; phylum Acidobacteriota; class Aminicenantia; order Aminicenantales; family Aminicenantaceae; genus SOIV01. The sequence goes on along the minus strand of CAYUXD010000015.1, from coordinate 3,774 downwards.
GGCATGATTCTTTCGCGCTGACCGCATCTTTTGTCAATTTCTTTGGAAAGCTCAAGAGAATCTACTGTTTCGATCATGTCGAATATCTCGACTGCCTTTTTGACCTTGTTTCTCTGGAGATGGCCTATGAAGTGCCATTTCACTTTGTGCCCCACTGCATTAAAGGCTGCAATAGCCTCCTGGACATAATTTTCTCCGACGATTTTGACACCTGCCTGTGCAGCTTGCATAATCTCCTCTGGCGTTCTTGTTTTGGCTGCTGCCATAAGCTCAACTTCTGGGGGCAATTCCTGAAGTATTTTCTTTACATTTTCTTCAATCATGTTTTTCTTCAATTATGCCGAAAGCGCTAAACCTATTTATCTCTTTTGCCAAGATTTAACCTTAATCAAATCCCTCAAAAAATTCAAGCATTCTTGAGTCAAGGCAAGGCACAAAGCATAATCAATGAACGAAAACATTTGAAAGGAAATCGAAAACGGATTGCAGGGGCTTGTTTTATCAATTCCGCACTGGTTATAGGATCTGGTTTATCTGTAGGGTCTTGATTTATCAGGCTTACATTATAGTTGATATATGGATTTGGTGCATCAAATCTGCCCCGGTTGAATGGGTCTAATTTATTTGCAGGGGTTTGATTTATCAAGCCCACCTGTTTATATCATGAAAAAGGTATGTTTGATAAATCAAACATCTACAGAATAGGAATAGATGGCGGGCCTATGCTATAATGTGCTACCATAAAAAATCGTTCCACAGCGAGCTTAATTCATGGTTAATAGAAAAAAAATTGAAGAAAAATTCCTGGCTCATAACTTCAAAGATTTCAAGTGGATTAACCCGAAAAATATCGTTGTCTCCCATTGGGTGCGGATAAAATGCATGTTCGGATGCAGCGAATACGGAAACGCAGCTACCTGCCCTCCGAATGTTCCTTCGATTTCAGAATGCGAAAAATTTTTTGGGGAGTACAAGGAAGCTGTTATTTTTCATTTCGAGAAGCAAGTGCCAAAGCCTGAAGACCGCTTTAAATGGACAAGAAAGATCAACCTAAGGCTTTTGAAACTTGAGCGAGAGATTTTTTTATCTGGTTATGAGAAGGCTTTCCTCCTCTTTATGGATACCTGCAACATTTGCGCTGAATGCCCGGGAACAAAAGAAAAATGCAAAGAGCCAAAATTAGCACGTCCCTCTCCAGACGCGATGTGTATTGATGTCTATTCGACTGTCAGGAAGCATGATTATCCGATTGAGGTTCTTTCAGACTACAAAGAGAAGATGAACCGTTACGCCTTTTTGATGGTTGAGTAAAGGCCTTTAAATTTTAGATAATTACAAAAGTCTGAATTTAGAAACATAAGTGCAGGGATTTGATTCATCAAACTTACCTTGGATGTAGGGGTCTGATTCATCAAATCCTTTTCAAATAACCAGCAATAAACTAATATGGAAAAGAGAGAAATGTTGCGCAGGCGGAGCAATTGATGAACATCAGAGAAAAGCTTGAGGA
>CAYUXD010000015.1:0-2254 GCA_964448655.1 uncultured Eubacteriales bacterium | reverse complement strand
GATAAAATGCATGTTCGGATGCAGCGAATACGGAAACGCATTTGATGATTGAATAAATGCTTTTAGCCTTGGATAATAATAAAAGCTATATTAGTTTGAGCCTGGAAATATGAACATCAGAGAAAAGCTTGAGGAGATTGAAAAAGAGACCTTATCGCCCAAAGCTTGTTTGAGTTCCCAGACGAAAGGGAGAGAGTGCTCAGTAGCTCTTCATCCATTAAGGACCGAATTCCAGCGCGATCGGGACAGGATTATCCACTGCAAATCCTTCCGTAGATTAAAGCACAAAACTCAAGTTTTTCTTGCTCCTTTTGGCGACCACTACAGAACCCGGTTGACACACACCTTGGAGGTTTCTCAGATAGCCCGCACCATCACTAAAGCTCTCCGGTTGAACGAGGATTTAACCGAGGCCATTGCTTTAGGCCATGACCTGGGGCACACTCCGTTCGGCCATGCAGGGGAAAAGACGCTGGCTAAACTCCTGCCGGATGGCTTTAGCCATTACGAACAGAGCCTTAGGGTGGTTGAGAAAATTGAGTGGGAAGGGAAAGGATTGAACCTGACGTATGAAGTCAGGGACGGCATTTTCAAGCATTCAAAAGGTCGGGGAGAAATTCTTGATGATGAAAAGCAGAATATGCCCTTAACCCTTGAAGGCCAGGTAGTTAGAGTCTCGGATATAATTGCCTACGTCAATCATGATATAGACGATGCAGTGAGGGCGGAGGTAATAAAAGAAAAAGATATTCCTTCACATCTTATCCAGATTTTGGGCGAATGGCATGCTTCCCGGATCGATAGAATGGTAGAGGATGTGGTCGATGCCAGTTTAAAGGCAGGGTTGGATAAGATTGCTATAAGTAGAGAGATAAAAAAAGCCATTACTGATCTCCGCGATTTTTTATACGAAAAGGTTTATTTCAACCCCCAAGCAAGACCTGAAATTGAAAAAGCGGAGAAAATTATTACAGATCTGTATGAATATGTTCTTAAAAATCCTGAGGATTATATAAAACCCTATCCTCAGGACGATTCTTTAGAGAAGAGGGCGGGGGATTTTATTGCTGGAATGACCGACCGTTATGCCTTGGGCTTGTACCAAAAGATATTCTTCCCGCGCTCTTGGCCCAGCCTGTAAAAAAGGGAATTCATATATCTGTCATCTATAGGGGACAAAATAGATCCGTTATTCCCTGTAAATTCCCTGGTTTTTTTGGCATATTTTTTGCATAAATATCTTGAAAGGAGCAAATTACTCGCTTAAGAATCAAGAAATTGGTATATAATAATTATATAAATCTTACATTCTGGAAAAATAAGAGGGAAAAACAAAAATGAAAAAATCGCTTCTTTCTTTTTTGATTTTTTCCTTACTTCTTTTTAGCTTTCTTTATGGGCTCAATAAACAGCAGAAATCGCCCCAGCCTGAAGAGCATGAAGTCATAGTCCGGTTGGTTCTTGTTGATGTCATCGCTGTAGATAATAAAGGAAATTTTGTGACTGATTTAACAAAAGATGATTTTGAAATTTATGAAGACGGGAAAAGAATACCCATAGATTCCTTAGAATTGATCAGTTTGAAAAAACCAGAATTTGAAGTCCCGGAAATAGAAGAGGTAAGAGAAGCAGGTTTGCCGCGCCGAAAAAAGCGCTTTTTCGTCATTTTTGATTCTATAAACACGATAAAAAGAATGCTCGATCGAAGTAAGGCTAGGATAATCGAGAAGCTCGTTTCACTGGTTAAATTGGGAGAGGAGATCATGATTCTCGAACTGGATGATAAGAAAGGGATGAAAATTCTCCAAGACTTTACTTCAGATGAGGAACTCATCGTCCAGGCAGTAAATATAGCTTCTGGAAATATCTGGATTGAAAAATCGACTGATAGCCTGTCTACACCGGGTATTCTCGATCGCCCTGGCACGGAGAGAGCTTCTACAGCATTTATGGAAATCTCCAGGTATGCTTACCAATTCGAAACACGATTAAGGTTTGAAAAAACAATTAACAGCTTACTGTCTCTTTTGAACATGATTAAGGATTATCCGGGCAGGAAACCTGTCCTGTATATCAGCGGAGGAATTCCGGGACTTTCATTCGAAGAGCTTTATAAAGGCATAGAAGGAATTGATGTAGCCGTTGCCCGCTCTGAAGTAGCAGCATCTAAAGTATTAGATCCTTTTAAAGTTCTACAGAAATCTGGCCGCAGAGGAGGACAGAATATCATTGATGACCTGATTCATTTCGCAAA
>CAYUXD010000014.1:0-19247 GCA_964448655.1 uncultured Eubacteriales bacterium | reverse complement strand
TCTAAATAATCATTTTTTTTATAAATAATGTGGGTTTGATGAATCAAACCCCTACAGAAAAGACAATCAAAGGTGGTTTTGATGAATCAAAGTCTCTATTTTTCTATAATTTTAAAGGTGGGCTTGATAAATCAAGCCCCTACGAATTCATTCTATTCTTCAGCCAGCCGAGCTCGATGGGTAATTTTTGATCTCTGGATGTGTAAGGCTTAATATCTAAAATAGGAGTACCTTCGATCATATCGATTCCTGAGACTTTAAGACGATTTCTATTTCGCTCTATCACACTAACCACTGTCATGCCGATAGGATTTGGTCGATTAGGACTTCGAGTGGCAAAGACTCCTCTCAGCGTATCCTCGAGTAAGGGTTTCGTGTGGAGTTTATATCCCTTAGATTTGTGAAAGGAAAAAAGGACGACGAGATGTGAAAATCCTTCTACATCCTTTAATCCCTCCTCATATTCTCTAAATATTTCAAGCTCCCCTTGGACAGAGTCAAATCCTCGGGAATCAGCGTATTTTTTAGACTCAATATCCTCTTTTTTCTTGAAAGGAGAATGAATTATTCCGATGGGCTTAAGCTTGATTTCCATGGATGTCAACCTTTTCGAAGGATAGTTTTTTCCTCAAGGCTCCTAAATCCTGTTTGTTACGAGGAAGATAGAGAAGATGACTTGTGCAGCGGCAATCTGAGGAGCCGAATTTTTTCTGGGGGAAGAGAAAGGATATATTTAGTCTTGAACATCACTCAGCCACTTTTCGTATTCTTTAATATTTCCTCTTACAGCATCATTGAAGGTTTTGGCTAATTTTTGGGTTATGCCTCCCACTTTGCCTGATCCTATTGTGTATTCTTTTTTCTCTACTTGGGGATTCGAGCCATCTGCCACACGAATAATAGGCGCGATCTCAACGGCCGTTCCTGTAAAAAAGATCTCATCGGCCTGGAAGAAATCCTCCTTTGTTATAGGTTCAATACTGGTTTCAATGCCGAGGTCGTTGGCCATCTCCAATACGCTTGCCCGAGTGATTCCCTCAAGGACGGATTCTTTCTTATCGTTGGTTTTAAGAACTCCTCCCTTTATTATAAAAATGTTCTCTCCCGGACCTTCAGCTATGTTTCCTTCAAGGTTAAGAAAAACTGCCTCATCATATCCCAGGGAGCGGGCTTCTGTACCGCAAATAGCTGACTGGACATAGACGCCGCCGAGTTTAGCCGTCATTTTTAACTGGGAGTGATGGACACGTTTCCAGGGAGTGATATAGACCTGAGCTCCTTTTTCCGTTTTTTCACCAAAATAGGCCCCCCATTCCCAGGCACCGATTGTTAATTCCACAGGAGAAAATTTTGGCACAAGACCCAGGTTTCCATAAGAATAAAACAGGAGGGGGCGAATATAAGCGGATTCAAGTTTGTTTTCCTTTATTACTGATTTAATTGCCTCAATTATTTTCTCCTTGCTGTATGGCACTTCCATAGATAAAGTCGAAGCTGAATGGAAAAGCCTGTCCACGTGCTCAGGAAGGCGAAAAACTGCAGGCCCTTTAGGAGTGTTATAGGCGCGGATTCCTTCGAAGGCTGAGGTGCCATAATGGAGTGCATGGCTCATGACGTGAACGTTAGGATGATTCCATTCATAAAGTTTTCCCATGTACCAGAACTTTTTTGCCTGGGGAAAATGGGCGTTATCAAACATGTTTACTCCTTGTATTATGCTTATATATTATGAAAATAATTTCCTCTTGTTTCGTTAAATCTCAGGCATTATTTATTTTTTGCGGCTTTTAGTACAACAAATCCCCCTCTTCCAAAGCCCCTTTTTGGCTGCTCTATGTCTTTGATATCCGGAGGAGGCTGGAAAAGAGTTTGAAAAGCCTCTTCAAATTCTACATCGATGTTTTTAAAAATTTCAATAACTTCTTCTGGGCTTAGAAAACTGAAACCAGTATAAGATTCGCCTTGAGCTGTTTTCTGTTCATAAAATTCTCCCCATAGACTATTCCTGTCCATTATGCCCAAGATTAATGTGCCTTCCTTCTTTAATGTTCTTACCGCCTCTTTTAAGAAACGAGGGGGATCATCAACAAGCTCTATTGTAAACACAATTAGGACAAAATGAAAAGACTCATTTTTAAACGGAAGGTTTTCACCAAAGCCCTGGATTACATTAATATTCCTTTGTTTAGCAAGTTTGAGCATATTGAATGAGGGATCCAATCCATACCGCACAGATAAAGGAGAGGCGAACCTTCCTGTTCCTACTCCTATCTCCAAACCCCAGCCAGAAGGCATCATTTTTTCCAGAGCTTTTATCTCTGTTTGGTAAAGGGACTGATGAGTATCATACCACTCATCGTATTGCCGCCAGTTTTTTTCATAATATTCTACTTTTTCTCTGCTCATGAAAGTCAAGGTGCGAGACGGAATTCCCAGGCACACCAGACATCGGGAGGGTGAGGATCAGGGGGGCAGACCAAACAGGTTGTTTTAATCCGGGGATCTATTGTTTTAGCAAAGCCGCTGTATTCAACGATTCCCACTGATTTGCAGGGAAAATCGGGGAGCCCCTGCCTTTTTCTTGCCTCCTGGACGCGGCATCTGTTCATGCGGAAAACACAGTGAGTGTCACTCATTTCTTTTATTTCCTGGACATTGATATGAGCATAAAGCCTGAATTTGAGAGCTTGAGCAAGGGCAGGGATTCCTCCTCCTGGTTTAATCCTAAGTCTTTCCATGATTCTTTTGGCTTCAGTGACAGTGAACTTTTCCCACGCTTTCCGGTCAGTCTCCATCGCGGCCTCGATTCCGAATTTATTTTCGACTGCTCGAAACCAGAGACCGTCGTGAGTTAGCCAGTTCTTTGAAGCATCTTCCAGAAGTCCAAGGAGTTCTTCCTTTGACAAATCTTTAACTTCCTTCATCCTCATCCCCTCATTCAATATTTCGTACTGAAATCATTCAATCAGTAATTCTTGATACTTAGGTGCTTGCTTTTTTAACCTTTTATAACGGATCAATTCAGCAATAGGCCATCTTTTTATCTTCTGTATGTGTTTTTCAACTTCGAACTCCGTTTAGCCTAACAGCGTAAATGCTATAACTAAAAACTGATACTTATTACCCATCTATTTCGGCTCAAAATATTTTAAACCTTCGTGGATGACAGAGCGAATTTTTCCTTCTACGAGGAGGAAGTTCAGATATTTTATGATCTCATTTTTGTGCTTTCCTAAAGAGCTGGAGATATCAGCAAGAGTCACAGGCCTTCTTTGAACCAGAGAAAGTATTGCCCCTTCAAGATTTTCTGGGGTCGATTTTTGGGCTTCTCTATCGAATTCAACGATGATTTCGCAGCTTTTACCAAAAACTTTGTTTATTTTTTCAAGTTCTCTCAGGCTCAAAGGCCGAGCATATTCTTCAGCAGGAGGCCTTATAACTGTGTTAAGCTGAATTTTATCAGGCTTTATCCTGGCAATGGCTTCTTTAAGCTTCCTGATATGAGAAGGAGAATCGTTCACTCTTTTAACCAGCATTATCTCCAGCCAGATTGAACCCTTAAATTCCTGGCGAAACTTCCGCAGGCCTTCTATGATTTCTTCAAGTTTGAGGGAGGAGTGAGGTCGGTTAACTTTGACGAAAATCTCTTGGGTAGCTGCGTCCAAAGAGGGAACGACTAGGTCAGCATCCATCAAATCATTTCTTATGCTTTTTCGGGCGAGGAGCGTGCTGTTAGTTAAGACGGCCACAGGAATTGACGTGAATTTTTTTATTTCTCTGATGAGTTTTCCCAAGGTCTTGTTTAAAGTTGGCTCTCCTGAGCCTGAAAATGTTATGTAGTCAATCCGCTGCCCTGAGGAAAGCTTCTTTTTTATTTGGGAGAGGATTTCTGGAGGGGATAAATATTCTTTTCTTCGGATAGTCCTTTGGGTGGTGGGGCCGAGTTGACAGTAGATACAGTTAAGAGAGCATGTTTTAAAAGGAATGATATCTATTCCAAGAGAGAATCCCAGGCGTCTTGAAGGAACAGGCCCGTAGATATGAATGGTCTGGCTTTTATCTTCTTTTATACTCAAGGCGTCTGTGGTCAACCTCTATTTTTATAGACCTCGATGAATCTTCTTAGGGAACGGTCAAAAGTTCTTTCGACATCATCAGGGAAAAAACAGGCAGGAAGTTCTTTCATGCCCCAGTGATACTGGATGCATTCGCAGCAGATTCCCTTTCGGCTGCACGGTTCATAGGTGCAGTTGCATTTTTCAATATTTTTTTCGCTATTGCATTCTCTCATCGTAGACTCCATCGACAATTAGATAACTATAGGCTCATGTTCCCCTGTAATGTTTTTTCCATGGAGCTCTTTTCTGGTAGAGATAATCGGCTAAGGCCCGTCTGAGTGTTTCTGCCGCGAGCTGAGCGCAATGGACATCAGATTGAGGCAATCCTCCGAGTATTTTCAATATCTCGTCAGCACTGATCAAACCCAGAGCTTGAATGAAGGATTTATTCAGAGCCAATTCTGTGACTACACTTCCGCAAACGATTGTCGTTCCACAGCCATCGGTTTGAAATCCGCATTCTGAAATATTTTCCTTGTTTGTTTTTAGGTACATCTCCATCGTATCTCCACAGGGTCCTTTCACTTTAGCATAGCCATCCGGATTCTCAATTTTTCTGAAGTTTCGGGGATTTTGCCAATGATCGATTACAGTTTCAGAGTATCGTTTTCTTATTTGTTCCATAATTTGTTTCTGGAGTTCTTGAGCAAATTTGTCTACGTCTTTGTCCTTAGCCATGGGCCTCTTTTTTTTAGAAGGATTCAAAAAAATTTCGCCTCTAAGTTCCTCACTCTTGATTTGCTGAGGAACTAAAGATGAAGATATATTTAAGCGAAGAGCTATTATATCAAAATAAAAATTTAATCAAAAACATAGGGATCTTCATTTCTTCATTAGATTGGCGACAGCATCCCGTACATCTTGCATGGTAAAGAGATATCTTTTTCTAAGCCTGCCTAAGGATTCATTGAGAGGGGCATTGGAGGGAAGGCCTAATTTGTCTGCGATCTTGCGGGCAGGAACACCTGTTTCATTTTCTATATCATAAAGCGTCATTCGACCTGTAATCAGGATTCCGGATGTGTCTTCAGCCATACTTCCTCTTGTCAATGTTTCTTCTTCCTTTTCTTCAGGTATTAGGTATCTTTCTTTTGATAACTGTTGCCGCCTTGCTCTTTCTCCATCTCTTATTCCATAGTCTTGATAAGCACCTGGAACCTTTGGGTAGAGGGACCAGAAAAGAAAGAGCACGAGGAAAGAGGCGATAGCTGTGAGGATCAGTGCGGCAGCCCATCTTCCTTTGAAAATCTGACGGGCTTTGGCCTTTATCCACTTCCAGCTAAAAATAAGATGGATGATTACGAGTACAGTAAAGGTAATAGATAGGTAAAAATGAATATTTCCCCATTGATGCCGATGAAGTCCCAGGAAATATTTGGCGCTTTCCGGGGCTGTGGGTCCTTTGGGAATGAAAAGGCCCATGAGAAACCCGATAAAGGCAATTCCCACGATGCAAAGAAAAAGAAGCGTATCTATTAGGTATTGCCAATCTGTTTTTTTTATTTTTTAATCTCCTCTCTAGCAAATAATTTATCCAGCTTTTGCCACATATTTTTTATCTCTTTTAAAACAGAATTATTTGCATATTCAGTCAGAGGAATTCCCTGAACCATGGATTTTGTGACTTCTTCATCAAAAGGTATTTTTCCCACAAGAGGTATGGAATTTTTTTCACACCAGCTTTCGATTTGACCGGAGTTTTTAAGATTGAGGTCGTATTTATTGATGCAGCAGGCTGTTTGAGTTTTGAAATGATGGGCCATTTGAATCACACGTTCCATATCATGAATTCCGGAAAGAGAAGGTTCTGTTACGACCAATGCCAGATCTGTCCCTGAAAGGGAAGCAATAACTGGACAGCCTATTCCTGGGGGACCGTCGATGATGATAAAATTCAGTTTATTGTTCTCAGCGATTTCTTTTGCCTTTTTTCTGACTTCAGTTACCAACTTCCCTGAATTTTCCTCAGCAATTCCAAGCCTGGCGTGGACAAAGGGTCCGTATTTGGTTTGAGAGACAAACCATTCTCCGGATATACTCTGTTCCATTTTGATTGCTTCTACAGGACAGATGTAAGAACAGACTGCGCATCCTTCACAGGATATGGGGTCGATGATTACTTCTCCCTCCTCTTTCTCGCTAATTGCTGAAAAGCGGCAGGTGTTTACGCATTCACCGCATCCAGTGCATTTTTCTTGTTCGATCCGTGCTTTCATTCCACCAGTAAATTGATGAGTTTCTTGAATTTCTGGATGAAGCAGGAGATAGAGATTGGCAGCATCGACATCGCAGTCGGCGATTACCTTTTTTTGAGCAAGGGTGGCGAAGCAAGCTGAGATAATCGTTTTTCCTGTTCCGCCCTTGCCGCTTATGACAACCAGTTGCTTCATTTTATTAATTTTTGCACCTTTTTGAATAGTTCAAGAAATTTTTGTTTGTAAGCAGGTTGAGTTTCGATGATAGTTTTTCCCTCAGAGTAGGCCACAGCAATATTTCTATCTGTGGGTATGGTCATCAAGACAGGGATATCTTCTTTAAGGCAATAATCCTGAACTTGCTTATCCCCTATATCGGCTCGATTGAGGATAACACCGAACGGAATTTTTAGCTCTCTTAAGGTTTCAACAGCTAAGCGCAGATCGTTGAGGCCAAAAGGAGTCGGTTCAGTAACCAGAAGAGAAACATCGCTTCCTTTAACAGATTCAACCACCGGACAAGATGTTCCTGGGGGAGCATCGATAATGATTGTCCGCGTGGCATTCATATGCTTCTTCACTTCCCTTATGAGGGGAGGAGACATTGCTTGGCCGATATCGAGTTTTCCGTGGATGAACTGGAGGCCATTAGCTGCTCCAAACTCCATGACGCCTATTCTCTGCCCTTTCTCTTTTATAGCTTGCTCCGGACAAAGGAGGCTGCAGCCTCCACATCCATGACAGAGCTCTGGGAAAACCAGGACATTGTCTTTAAGGACTGCTAGAGCATTATAAGCGCAAACTTCGGCACATTTCCCGCAATAGGTGCATTTTTCTTCCAGAATCTCGGGGATGGGAATGAAAACGGGCTGAGATTGATGAATTTGAGGTTTCAGGAAAAAATGAGCGTTAGGTTCTTCAACATCACAGTCTAAAAACTGGACGGAACGGGAGCCTTCCAAGGATAGCGCTAAATTGACGGCTACAGTTGTCTTTCCTGTTCCTCCTTTACCGCTGGCGACTGAGAGTATCATTAAACTTTAATCTCTTTTCCTACACCTATTTCTATAAAATCATCTTTGTATTCTTCAGCAAAAAGTCTGCGAGCCTCATCTCCGGAACAATGGCCTGGCCCTACTTTTTTCACTCCTGATTTCCGAAAATGATCTATAATTCCATTTATTTCATTTTCATAAAAGGCAGCCAAGTGGAACCCACCAAAGACCATGTGAATATCTTTTTTTAAGAGTTCTTTAGTTTTGGTGATGATATTAGTGATCCTGGGATGCGCGCAGCCTGTTATCAAGATAATGCCTTTGTCCGTATCCAAGACCAAGGACTGCTCTTTGATCCAGCCTGGGATTACCCCTGTGCTGTAGGCTCCACGGCATATTTTTTGAAAGCTATCCACTTCTGCAACAGACGCCCCCTTTTTTTCGATGACATCCTTGAAGCTTGAAGAGAAGAATTCAGGAAGCCAGACTTCAATTTTGGGATTTTGCTTCAGGAGGGCGTCCAGGCCACCTGTGTGATCTCTGTGGTCATGGGATAGGAAAACTAAATCAATCTCTTCAGGACGGATTCCGAGTTTTTCCATGTTGGCAAGCAGGATTCGCCCGTTAGTTCCTGTATCGAAGAGGATTGATTTTTCAAAGCCTTTGATAAAGCAGGAAAAACCCCAGTCCTTATCGAGCTTTTCGTCAAAAGGATTGTTATCGTAGACTATAGTAATCTGGATGGATTGAGTATTTTTTAATCTGGACAAGGGCTTAATCCCTTCGGCACACTCCTCCGTCTGAACAGGGAGGAGTTTCGCAGCGCTCTGTTTCGCCGCAGCAGGTTAAGCCTTTTGCAGAGGAATTTCTCGTTGTGACAGCCGCCGGCGTGGAGAATATCTTTTGAAGATTTTTGCTGTTGCACTGAGAACAGGATAAATCAATTTCTTCATGAAGCGAACGGACAAAGACTTCGGTGACTTTTCCGCATTCCTTGCATTTATACTCATAAATGGGCATTTTTGCGCTCTAACGAGTCATTTTAGTCCCGCATTTAGGGCAGGACCTCTGGTAACAGGGAAGGCCTCTCTGATGTGGAACTCTGGCTCCGCACGACGGGCATACACAGTAACCTCCAGGGCCTCCACCTGTGCCGCCCATCCGACCACGGCCTCCACCTCCTCCTTGTTGTCCTCCTCCTTGCATCTTAACCTCCTTTCTTAATTGTAAGCTTCCATGATTTTCTTATCTTCTTTCATCAAATCTCCGGCAATTTCCTCCATGTTCATCCTTTTCCAGAAAGATAGCTTATTATGCTCTTCTAAATACTTTAAGGGAATAGGATGAGTCCCGATGACTACGGGCAATTTGTAGTAAGACTCTATGAATTCTTTAAAATGGCGAATTCGAGGGCAGGGAGGATAGCCCACGACAAGGCCTGTTGCTAAATGGATCACTTCAGCTCCATTTTTTTTCATCTCTTCAGGGACATATTCTATATTCCCTCCCGGACAGCTTCCACAGTAGGAATAGCCAACAACTTCAACAGGCTCATCTTTCGGATAGCGGGCAAAACCTCCAGCTCTTTCTCTAATGGCTCTAAAACATTTTCCACCGCCGCAATCTTGGTATCTGCCGCAAATGATAATTCCTATTTTTTTCATCTGTTCTCCTTTTTGGAGCTAAAAAAATTAAATTTTTTCTTACTATTTAGATTCATTTTGCCCAGATTTGTCTTTTTCTTTTTTTCGAGAGAGTTTTTTGTCCAGCCAATTTCCGATAAGCATGGAGGCAAAAGCGAAAAGTGTCCCTCCCAGGGTAGATTTTTGAAAAGACGAATTTGTCCCGAATTCGCTTCTTCCTCCCCTTCCTCGGCCCGTCCCCGGACCTGATCCCTGAGGACCAGTGCCGTCTCCTCTTGGCATGCTATTCACCTCCCTTATAAGGATAAGATTTTATCAAAGTTTATGGCAAACAGTGCTTTAATGAGCTTTTACTTCTATAATACTTTCGACTATTTTCATAAAAGCCTTGCTTGCTTCAGAATCAGGCTGGGAGCCAATAAAAGGCTTTCCCTCGTCTGTAGAGATAACAATTTGGGGATCAATAGGAATTTTTCCTAAAAAGGGAACTCCCAATTCAAGGGCCACTTTTTTGCCTCCTCCTTTTTTAAAGAGGTCAATTTCTTTTCCGCAGTGGGGACAGACCATACCGCTCATGTTTTCAATTATCCCCAGTATTTTCAGCTTAAGGCTCCTGGCAAAAGCCACTGCCTTTCTGGAATCCATAACGGAAACTTCTTGAGGTGTAGTCACAACGATCGCCCCTGTAGCGGGAATAAGCTGGGCAACAGAGAGGGGTTCATCGCCAGTGCCGGGAGGGGAGTCGATAATAAGCCAATCCAGTTCTCCCCAATCCACATCCCCTAAGAATTGTTGGATGGCCTTCATCTTCAGCGGTCCACGCCAGATAACAGGCAGGTTGGGGTCTCGCAAGAGGAAGGACATGGAAACTAGTTTAAGATTATCATTGACATTGACAGCTTTTATTCCTTCTGGAGAAACATCCATTCTTTTATCTTCTACACCTAGCATTTTGGCTAAGTTGGGGCCGTGTATATCGACATCTAAGAGCCCTACATTTAAGCCGCGCATAGCAAAAGCCAGAGCGAGATTGGCTGCCACTGTGCTTTTTCCCACTCCGCCTTTTCCGCTGAAGACGAGGAGCCTGTTTTTGATTTTAGATAGAGTTTTTGAAACCTTTATATCTTCTTCCCTTTCTTTGGCCGACATTATCTCACCTCAGGTTTGTATTTTGCCAGCACATCCTTCACCTTACCGTTTGCACCTGTTATAACCCTGATTCCTGAGGATTGAAGAATCCTCTGGGCGTTGGGTCCGCAGCTTCCTGTTAATACAGTCCCTATATTTTTGTTTGAGATAAGCTGGGCACTTTGTATTCCCGCCCCCTGGGCAGCCTCGATATTGTGATTGTGAACAACTTCAAAATCCATGGTCTCAGGGTCCACGATTAAAAAATATTGAGCTCTGCCAAAATTTGGGTCCACTTCTGCCTCAAGGTCTTTTCCTGTTGATGTGATACAGATTTTGTTTCCTTCTGATTGAGGAAAGTGTTCAGCATGGGGATCAAAGCGAGGATGCTCTTCCAGTCCATGTCCGTGTCCGCATAAATCATCACCAACCTCGAGCTCCTGGTTTATGAATTTTTCGATAACTTCATCGACTGCCCCCTGGACGCCAATGACACTCTCGATATTTTTCTGAGCAAACAAGCCTTGTGCTCGGGGACCCATCCCCCCGGCTATGATGCAGTTTACTCCCTTTTCAGAAAGGTACTGAGGGAGAAACCCGGGTTGGTGACCTGGATTAGGAATTTCTTCTTTGCTTAATACCTTTCCTTCTTTAATTTCAACGATCGTGTAGGACAGGCAGCGGCCAAAATGAGCTGAAACATATCCTTGATCTGTGGAAATTGCAATCTTCATCTTTAACTCCTTTGGTTTATTCCGATGTTATTTGTTTTTTTTCTCCAATTCTTTGATTCTTTTCGAAATATTCTCCATTTGCTGCTGAAGCATTTCTGCTTGTTGTTTTAGATACTGAAGCTCTTCCTCAGGAGGTACTTGGGGGATTTCTGGGCTTGAAGGAGGCATTCCTGGAGCCTGAGGTGGAAAGCCATATCCCATTCCGGGTCCCATGCCGCCGCCCATGCCTCTACCCATTCCCATTCCACGGCCCATGCCTCTACCCATTCCTCTTCCCATACCGCCCCCCATTCCTCCTCCCATCCCGAAGCCAGGTCCCATGGGTGAGCCTCCACCAGTTCCCATGCCGAAATGGGAAGCAACATTAGGCTGAGCTGTGGGCTGAAGTTTTCCTGATTTATATTGTTGGACCGCTTCTTGAACGGTTCCTGTGACTCCGACGATGACCTCTACTCCTGCGGCTTGGAGTGTCTGGAAAGCGTTAGGTCCGCAGCTTCCTGTAAGCAAGACATTTGCTCCTTTATTGGCAACAAATTGAGCGGACTGGATGCCAGCTCCGCTGGCAGCGGCGAGATTGGGATTTTCCACAGCTTCAAACTGCATGGTTTCTGAATCGACGAGCAAAAAATAGGCACATCTTCCAAACCTTGGGTCAACGGGGCTTGAAAGCTCTGGAGTTGAAGCAGTAACTGCAATTTTCATTTTTTTTCTCCTTCGAGTTCTTTGATTCTTTCCTCCATAGCAGTAAGTTCGTCTTCCAGCTGCTCAGCTTCTGCTTTGAGGAAGTTAAGCTCTTCTTCTGGACTCAGTTCCGCAGCTCCCCAGGGGTCGTACGGAGTAGGGAATCCAGGCCGGGGAAAGCCGGGCATGGGCGTGAAAGGCACCTGTCCCTGCTGCCAGGCATAATCCATCTGAGGGGTGGGCCAGGTGCCATGCATCAGGTATTGGGCAGCTGGGCCTAATCCCGTCGGGCTTCTCCCTATCCAGCCTGGAGAAAACCCGAACCGCATCCATCCGGGCAAACCTGTTAGCTGGTACATCCATCTGTGTCTGTTTCTCATTTTTCCTCCTTACCTTGTTTTTTTAGCTCTTCCAATCTTTTTTTAATTTGGGCGAGCTGTTCTTCCAGCATATTCGCCTGGTCTTTGAGGAATGCTTCTTCCTCTTCTTTTGTGAAGGGTTGAAAAGGTGACCAATAAGGTGCTGTGTGCCACGGATAATAGAATCTCATCCAATGGAACATGTGAGGCCAGGCATACCATCCTGTCGGTCCCATTCCAAAAGGCATTTTCTTCACCTCCTTTCGTAAGGGTTATATCGTTTTTCTATTTTTTCTGTCGAGCTCCGGGGGTTGGGCTTTTTGCAGGATACTGCGGTGCATAATCCATTCCATAAGGATAGCCGTAGCCTGGGGGAAAAGGATATCCGTATGGCATCCCGTAGGGATTTCCGTAGGGCATCACTGGAGGGTAAGGATATCCCCCGAAACCGCCAAATCCTGCTCTGCTCCATCCACGGCCTCTTCCAAATCCTAATCCTCTACCAAAACCTCTTCCGAAACCGAATCCGCGTCCGGATCCAAAGCCTGGACCTGGAGACATAAAACCCGGCCCGGGAAATCCTGCGCAGTAACCCATACCGCGTCCAGTCATAGGGCCAAGGCCCCAAGGACCTGTTCTATCTCCTCTTGGCATCTTGTTCACCTCCTTTCTTTAATAATTGATTTATTGGCATTTCTCACACAGTCCATAGAACTCAATATTGTAATCCAGGACCTTGAAGTTATGTTTTTTAGCTAATGTTTCTTCTGTTTTTTTCGTTAATTCCAATTCTTCATCTATGAAATCGCTGTAATCGATAATTCTCCCACAATTTGTACACAGGAGGTGATGGTGGTGTTTTTTCTTTTCTTCAGATTTAAACTCGTACCTGCTCTGTCCGTCACCAAATGTAAGCCTATTGATGAGCTCCATTCGGACTAATAAATCTAAAGTGCGGTAGACCGTTGTTAATCCAATGCCTGGGTACATTCTATAAAGAGAAGCGTAGATTTCCTTGGCACTCATGTGCTTTGATGTCCGGCTTAAGAGATCAAGGATAATTTCTCGAGGCACAGTCCACCGAGAGACATGCGCTCGGAATCTGTGCCGCCATTTATGAGGACCCTGCATAACACCCTCTGTTAATGATAATGAAAATCATTTTCATTAATAATATAAATCAGAACTTTCAACTTGTCAAGAAAAATTTTCATATTTTTCAAAGGGGGGAATAAGTATCACTGGGAAAAACCAATAGCTTTATCAAGTAGCAGGAAGAAAGTAGGAAAAACTAACTGCCCTTCAAATTTGAGACAGGTATATTTTAGGTTGAACCGTTTTTTTTATTTATAGTATACTTAATTTTAAACATAAAACCTCCTCAAAATTAAGCATGAGTCTACGACCCTTCTCTTTAAGAACAAAGATTATCCTTAGCTTTCTTATTGTCATAATTATCGGAGGATTATTGTCTTTAAGTTTTGGCTCGCGGCTGGTTAAAAACACCCTCATCGATCAAGCTCAAGCTAAAGTTAAGCATGATCTGGCTGCCGCCTGGATGGTTTTCAACGAAAGGCTAAACGATATAAAGGAAATTGTCAGGTTGACTGCCGAAAGAGAAGGCATTAAGGAGGCTACAAAAAACAATAATAAAGATATTCTCTTTAAGTATCTCAGCCGAGTAAGAGAAGAATACGGGTTGGACGTATTGACCCTTACAGATTCTAAAGGAATTGTGATTGTTAGAACCAGAAATCCAGAGGTTATCGGTGATGATCAGTCTCAAGATGAAATAATAAAATGGGTCCCCAAAAAAGGTGTTTTAGCCTATCCTCAGATTGTATATCGAGAAGAACTCATTAAAGAAGGAAAAGATCTGGCTGATCAAGCCTACATGGAATTTATCGACACTCCCAAAGCAGCTCCTAGGCCTGAAAACAAAGAGACAAACGGAATGATGCTGAAAGCAGCCTCTTCTATCGTAGACGAAAGAGGCAATCATCTCGGTATCCTCTATGGAGGAATACTGCTCAACCGTAATTATGAAATTGTTGATAGGGTGAAAGAAATTGTCTATAAAGGAGAGAAATATAAGGGCCGTGATAAAGGGACCGCAACAATTTTTCAGCATGACCTCAGGATCTCTACCAACGTGCCCAATGAAAACGGGGAAAGAGCCGTAGGCACACGAGTTTCAAAAGAAGTTAACAATGCCGTGCTCATCGAAGGCAAACCCTGGATTGACAGAGCTTTTGTGGTCAACCTCTGGTACATAACAGCCTATGAACCCATAAAGAACATAAATAACAAAATTATCGGCATCCTCTATGTGGGGATGCTTGAAAAACCTTATATAGATACGACTAATCGAGTCATGCTCACTTTCATCATGATAGCTTCCCTCTGTGTTGTCTTGCTGTTGGTTATACTCTATTTTTCGACAATAAGGATTACCAATCCTCTCCAGAAAATGGTGGTTGCCACTCAAAAAATATCTGCGGGAGATTTGACCCATAAGGTTGAAGTGAGTTCCAAGGATGAAATTGGTTACTTAGCTGATTCTTTTAACCAAATGACAGCGGACTTGAAAGCTGCTAATGAAAAACTTATTGAATGGGGGAAAACTCTGGAGAAAAAAGTCGAGGAAAGAACGAAAGAATTGACAGAAATGCAAGCGAATCTCATTCAATCTGAAAAATTGGCTTCTCTTGGAAAATTAGCGGCTGGCATCGCTCATGAAATAAATAATCCCCTGGGTGGCATCCTTATTTATAGCCATCTTCTGCTCGAAGACATAGACAAAAATAGCCCTCAATATGAAAACCTAAAAAAGATAGTCAAAGAAACTTCGCGGTGTAAGGACATCGTTAAAGGACTCCTCGAGTTTGCCCGCCCCAAAGAACCAGAAATGTCCCTCATCAGTATCAATGATATCGCAGAAAAATCGCTTTCTATCATGGAGAGCCAAGCCCTTTTTCAAAATATAAAAATAAAAAAAACATACGCATCTGACTTGCCTAAAATCGTAGGAGACAGTGCTCAGCTTCAACAGGTGTTCATGAATATTATCATCAATGCCGCAGAAGCCATGGACGGAAATGGAGTTCTCGCCCTCAGTACATCTCTGAATAGGGATGGAACGTTTATAGAGGTTAAATTTTCAGATACTGGCTATGGCATAAAGGAAGAGGACAAACAAAGACTTTTTGAGCCTTTCTTTAGTACAAAAGAAGTCGGTAAGGGTACTGGCTTGGGTCTTGCCATATGCTACAGTATCGTTCAAAAACATCAGGGAACGATTGAGGTTGAAAGCGAAGTGGGAAAAGGTTCCACTTTTAATGTTAAAATCCCTGTAATGAGCAAACATAAGGATGTCTGAAAAAGCCAATATTTTAATCGTTGACGATGAGGAGGCAATCCGAGACTCCTTCAGTCAAGTCCTTAAAAGAGAAGGATATGCGGCGAAAGCAGCCACTGATGGAAGGGAAGGCTTAAAATTTTTTAAGCAAGCATTCTTTGATGTTGTCCTCCTCGACCTGAAATTACCCGGCCTTGATGGAATGGAGATCCTCAGAAGAATAAAAGAAGAAAATCCAGAAACTCCTGTGATTATCGTAACGGGATTCGCAACCATTGGATCTGCCGTTGAAACTATGAAACGAGGTGCATTTGATTATTTAGCAAAGCCTTGTAGTCCCAAAGAGCTGCGCTTCATCGTCAAAAAAGCTTTGGATAGCCGAAAAGTCTTCTTCGAGAACATCTACCTGCGCGAAGAGTTAAGGAAGAAAACTGAATTTGATATGGTCATCGGGAAAAGTAAGGCTATGGAAAAAGTCTTAGATATCGTAAGACGAGTCAGCCCCTCTGAAAGCACAGTTCTTATCACCGGCGAAAGCGGTACTGGAAAAGAACTTCTTGCCAGAGAAATTCATAACCACAGCCCTAGAAAAAATGAGCCTTTTGTGGTCATTGACTGTGGAGCGCTCGTCGAAACCCTCTTTGAAAGTGAGCTTTTCGGCCATGTTAAAGGGTCCTTCACAGGGGCCTATGAAACAAAACACGGAAGATTTGAAGTGGCCAACGGTGGCACGATCTTTTTAGACGAAATCAGCAATATAGGTCTTAGCATCCAGGCAAAACTCTTGAGAGTTATTCAGGAACGAGAAATCACACGCATAGGAAGCACAAAGCCGATAAAAGTGGATGTCCGCATTCTGGCAGCTACAAGTGAAAACTTGGCAGATTTGGTAAGAAAAGAAAAATTCAGGGAAGATCTATTCTATCGTCTGAGCGTCGTCCCTGTTCATCTTCCTCCTTTAAGGGAGAGAAAGAAAGATATTTCCTTTCTTGTAGATCACTTCTTACAGAAATACAATAAAAGAGCTAGGAAAAATATCAATAGCATCTCCCCTGTGGTCAAAAAAGCATTGATTGACTATGATTGGCCAGGGAACATCAGGGAATTGGAGAACACCATAGAGAGGGCTGTGGTCCTCTCTATGAGAAATAAAATCCAGCTCGAGGACCTAGTGTATCATGGAATCAGTGCCAGCGCTTCTTTATTCCATCCGGTTGGGAAAAAGTATAAACCACTTGATGAGATAGAAAAGGAATACATTAAAGCTGTTCTTCAAGCTCAACATGGGAATAAAAGCAAGACAGCAAAAATCCTGGGTATTGACCGCAAGACCCTCTTGGCAAAAGTGAAGAAATACACCATCCAATAAATAACACCCATAGAAAAGGGGAAACAATACTCATTTGCAAAAAGTGGGCTTGATAAATCAAGCCCCTACAATATAGATAATGCGTGTTTGATAAATCAAACACCTACTCCCAGATGAATCATGTTCCTGTAAAAGGTATGTCAAAATTGAACAGAAGGTGGGGAATAATGACACATTCTTTCTTTTAATCATTTTCATCGATAGGGGCGATGTCATTATAAGAAACTCTATTTCTTTTTAATACAATAAGTTAACAAAGTTGGGCAACCTCCTTTTATTTATTAATAAAAGGCATGTAATTTGCATAATAAAATAGGTCATAGAGATTTAACAATATTTGCTTTTTGTTTCTTTACTGAAGGAGGTAGTATAATATAATGAAAACAAAAGGAAACAAAAAATGAGGATAATCAAAATAAAAAAGGATAATTTGTTTCCCTTCTTGGAAGTCATTTCTAAGGAGGCTGATCTCTGGGCGCCAGTAAAGAAAGGAGACAAACACGTCTTTAAAGTTGTTGACGATTTTTCCCAGATCGAATTGAATAACACAAGAACCATCCTCCCGCCAAAAAAAATTTTCCTCCCTCCCTCCTTCGATATGTTCAGTGTATCTGAAGAAGGCTACAAAGAGGACTTCTCCCATGTCACAAAAAAAATCCTTTTCGGTATCCACCCCTGCGATATCCATGGATTGCTCATCCTGGACAACTTCTACAAGCAAGCCTATCTTGATCCTTACTACCTTGAAGCCAGAAAGAACACTCTGATTCTGGGCCTTTCCTGCTGGCCTGATGAATACTGTTTTGCCAAATCCACCAACACCCATATTATCGAAGAAGGTTTTGATCTTTTCTTTACTGACCTCAAAGATTTTTTCCTTGTCTGGATCGGCTCATCTCAGGGAGATGACCTTATTCGCCTCAAACCGGAGCTCTTTGATGAAAAATTAACAGATAAAGACATCCAGACCTATATCAACTGGCAGACTGAGAGAGATAAAGCTTATAAGTGGAATATAAACTTCGTTGCTTTACCTGATCTAATAGAGCTTAAATACAGTGATCCTCTTTGGGAGATATTGGGTGATGCCTGCTTAGCTTGTGGTTCCTGCACCAATGTCTGTCCAACCTGTAACTGTTACAACATCATGGATAAACAGTTTTTGGGCGGAAAAGATGGAAAAATCATGCGCCATTGGGATGCATGCACGCTGGAGGAATATTCAGAGGTTGCCGGGGGAGAAAACTTCAGGAAGAAAAAATCGGACAGGCTGAAGCTCTGGTACACGCATAAGTTGCAGGCTTTTATCTCTAAATATGGAAAACCAAGCTGCGTAGGATGTGGCCGCTGCATAGTCACCTGTCCGGTGGACATCAATGTTCGGACAGTGGGAAAGGCTCTCCTTGGAGAAAAAGAAGATGCCTTCTGGATTAGACTCAACAAAGAGGTGACAAAATGAACAGACAAAACAAACTATTAACCGATGTTAATCCTTTTGTCCCTCAGCCTGCAAGAATAGTTCGCACCTATTATCTCACAGAAGATGTTAAATTTTTTCAAGTTCGGATTGTTGATGTGGAAAAGGCTCTTTCCTTAGAGTATCGTCCGGGCCAGTTTGCCATGATTTCTGTTCTTGGAGCGGGCGAGGCTCCTTTCTGCCTATCATCCACTCCCTCAAGGCCAGGCTTGTTGGAATTTTGCATCCGAAAAGCCGGCGCTGTGACCAGTGCGCTTTTTAGGATGAAAGAAAATGATCTGATCGGATTCAGAGGCCCTTACGGCAACGGCTTCCCTATCGAAAGAATGTACAATAAAGACATCCTCATTATAGTGGGAGGATTAGGCGTAGCTCCTCTTCGCTCAGTTTTGCTTTATTGCCTCGATAATCGTGATCAATTCCGGAGAGTTTCCTTGCTTCATGGGGCCAAAAGACCTGCTGAAATGATTTTTTGCGAGGAATTTCTTGCCTTGAAGGAGAGAGAGGACCTCGAATGCCATCTAGCTGTAGATGATGATGATACTGGAACCTGGACAGAAAAAATAGGAGTTGTGACAACCCTCTTTCCTCTGCTTGAAGAGATTGATCCAGCAAACACCTTTGGGCTCGTCTGCGGCCCTCCTGTCATGTATAAATTTGTGATAAAAGAACTTGTGAATTTGGCCATTCCCAAGGACCAAATTTTGATGACTCTAGAGAGAAGGATGAAATGCGGAGTTGGAAAATGCGGCCACTGCGCCATCGATTACATATATACATGTCTTGATGGCCCTGTCTTTACTTACTGGGATGTTATACACATGAGGGAGCTTATTTAAGGAGGAAAAGATGGGAAAAGGTAGTAAAGAGAAATTGAAAATTGGCATCTACGAGCTCACAGGGTGCGCAGGTGATGCCCTCCTTATCCTCGATTGCGAACAAGAGCTCATAGATATGTTCAAAGCCGCTGATATCCAATCTTTCCTCATGGCAAAAAGCGACAATATTGATGGGGAACTGGATGTTGCCCTTGTAGAAGGTTCTGTTTCAACAGAAAGGGAAAAAGAGGAAATTTTAGACATAAGAAAAAGAGCAAAAACGGTGGTTGCCATAGGCATCTGCGCCTGTTTTGGAGGAATCCAGGCAGCCTTCCTGGATAAAAAAGATTGGGAAAAGAACTTCAAAAAAGT
>CAYUXD010000013.1:0-19834 GCA_964448655.1 uncultured Eubacteriales bacterium | reverse complement strand
GCAGGAGGCGGATATCAATTCTCCAGGAATGAAGGATTTCAGTATCCTGATATATCAGTCGGAACAAATTTTTTATTTCTTTTCTCCGAGATCGTCTACCCCATGAAAAGCGGCTTGGATCCCAAATACAGAGCCGGGTTTAGCATCAAGTTTTAATCTGTATACAACCCTTACGTTTGCATCAATAACTTCTCGCCTGATGCTAATCGCTCTATCATAAATGGATGACAGTATGATCCATCTCTTCTTGAATTGCCACTCTGCCAAATGGCGTTTTAGCTTCTGATACTTTCTTTGCTAATCTTTTTTGGGAAGCATCTTTTTTTCCGAGAAATAGATGGGTTGGAAAAACCAAGAACATTGATCAGGCTGGGTGATTGAGAAAACCGTGAGGAAGGCTGAGCGGGCACGGTTCCTCTCCAGAATGGAGAGGAGAGCGAAGCCTGTATCCGAGCGGGATTTCCTCGCTGGGGAAATCCCGCGTGTTTTCGAAACACCCAGCCTGATCGTTTACTTGCAATCACGGAAAAAAAGATGCTTACTCTTTTTTGAAATAATTTTTGCATCTTGCTCTCAGAATGGTAAAATATCCTGACTCATATGATTCTCTAAAGTAAAACCAATGCATGAGTTATTAAGGCTGCTTCTTCTGTTTGGAATCGGTTCTCTGGCTGGCTTCACCAACGTCATGGCTGGTGGTGGATCCGCAATTACCCTCCCTACGCTCATATTTCTTGGACTCGATGGTTCCGTAGCAAACGGTACCAACCGTCTCGGTATCCTTATTCAAAATTTTTCAGCAATTTTATCCTTTCGCCAGGAAAAATACTCCGAATTCAAACTTAGCTTAAAACTGGCTGCTTTCGCCCTGCCAGGAGCTATAGCTGGTTCCATCGTCGCCGTCAACATCAGTGATGAACTCTTCAAGAATATTTTAGGTTATGTCATGATTGGTGTTATCATCTCTATGGTTTTCCAGAAATCAAATAAAAGGAAAAACCAGAACGAAAGCCTTCATCGTAATTCCTGGTTTATCTATCCTGCAATGTTTGCCGTTGGACTTTATGGAGGTTTTATCCAGGTCGGAGTGGGATTCGTGCTAATGGCATCGATATACCACCTGATGAGACTCAGCCTTGTCCATGTCAACATGCACAAGGTTTTTATAATATTTATTTATACAATTCCAGCACTGCTTGTTTTCATTTTCACAAGCAATGTGAACTGGAAGTTTGGGCTGGCCCTTGCAGCCGGAACTGCATCTGGAGCATGGTGGTCGGCAAAGGTTTCCGTGAAAAAGGGAGAAGGGATCATCCGGATTGTATTGATTGTCTTAATGCTAATAATGTCTTTAATTCTTTTAAATATAATTAGATTCCCTGAGTTTCCTCCTGTCCAATAAAAACCCTTCATTCAAGAATCCAAAAAAACAAGCGTAAATTGACTTAAAAAGAACAAGCAGATATTATGAATTTTGATTTCCTGAAATATTGACTTTAAGCATGAACAGTGCAATAACATTATCTAATCAAAGACCACCCTGGACGTAAGGAGGACTCATGAGGAGAATCTCCGGAGCTGTTGCTGCCGCTGCTCTCTGTGCTATTTCTTATACTCTGGGCCACCCGGCTGACGCACTCAGCATCAAAATCATCCAGACACTGCTGATGCTTGGGGCCATTGTTATCCTGATTTTAACAACCCTTCGCCGGACAGGAATACCGACACAGATCTTCGCCGGACTGATCCTCGGAGCTGTCGCCGGCCTGATCTTCGGTCAGGATGCAGCGGTTATCCGCCCTGTGGGGACGGCTTTTATCCGTCTTATAAAAATGGTTGTGATCCCTCTGATTTTTGCCTCCTTATTGGTCGGCGTTGCCTCTCTCGGAGACCTGCGCAAACTGGGGCGTGTCGGCGCCAAAACATTCGCTTTCTATATTGCCTATTACGTGTCGGCTGTTGCCCTCGGCCTTTTTCTGGCTAACAGCCTGCAACCCGGCAGCAATCTCCCTGAAAACGTCCAGGCTGAACTCAAGGCGAGCTACGGGGAGACCGCAGATATGCAGGCAATACGTGCCGAGGAGAGGCCAAGCATTGGGGAAGTCCTCATCGACATCATTCCTGACAATCCAGCCGGTTCATTTGCCCAGGCTAACATGCTGCAAGTAATCTTTATTGCTATGTTTATGGGAGTGGTCATCTCTCTTCTTAACAAAGCAAAAATGAAGCCCGTAATTTCGTTTTTCGAAGCGATAAATGACATCATGATTAAAATCGTCGAGATTGTGATAAAAATCGCCCCGTTTGCTGTCTTCGCTCTCATCGCTGCAGTCATCGGCACATTCGGCGTTGATATATTGATGTCCCTTGTCCGATATTGTGCGGTCGTTATCGGAGGGCTGCTCATCCTCGCTTTGACTTACCCGGCTGTTGTCTGGCTCTTCACAAGATATCCCTATTTTAAGTTCTGCAAGGGGATTATCCAGGCTCAATTGATTGCCTTCAGCACTTGCTCAAGTTCCGCTACACTGCCTGTTACCATGGAATGCGCTGAAGACAACATCGGCGTTTCAAAGCAGATTTCAAGTTTCGTCCTTCCGCTGGGTGCGACCATAAATATGAACGGAACAGCTCTTTATCAGGGAGTATCAGCCATTTTTATCGCCCAGGTCTATGGCATGAACCTGGGAATCGGAGACCAGCTGGCAATCGTTCTCACGGCAACACTCGCCTCCATCGGAGCTGCCGGAGCGCCGGCCATGGGCGTGCTCATGCTGGTTATCGTGCTCAAACAAGTGGGTATCCCCCTGGAGGGCATCGCACTCATCCTGGGTGTGGAACGCATCCTGGATATGTCCCGAACCGTTATCAATATCACGGGCGATGTAGCTGCGGCTACAGTCATCGCCCATTCAGAGAAAGAACTCCACCCACCACAGAACTGAGTGATGCACTTCAAACGCTCTGAGAACGATGATAAAAAGATAAAAACGACATTTTCATAAAGCGCTTCCTGAGTAAATGAGGCGGAATCAATCTGAGTGCGGTATGAATTCCAATTTTCTTGCGTAAGGAAACTCATATGGAAATAACTGGCGCCCAACTTACAAATCTGATGGTAGATATATGCTGGTTGAGCCTTCTGCTTCTCATCGGCAAATATCTACGCACAAGGTTGGTTTTGCTTCAGAGACTCTTTTTGCCTGCCTCGGTCATTGCCGGATTTATAGGACTTCTTCTCGGGCCATATTTCTGCGGGAGGTACTTCTTCACCTTCATCCCCCAGGAGATTATGAACTCCTGGTCACTCTATCCGGGCCGATTGATCAACATCGTCTTTGCCTGCCTGTTTCTCGGATTTGCCGTTCCCTCCGTCAAGTCTATTTGGAAAGAAGGAGGACCGCAATTATGCTATGGGTGGTTAGTAGGCATGGGGCAGTATATTGTCGGTGTGGGAATCTCCGTCATTTTGCTCACGCCGGTATTCGGCGTTCCCCATTTCTTCGGCTGCCTTCTCGAAATCGGTTTCTCGGGAGGACACGGAACCGCGGCCGGGATGGCCGAAGCGTTCAATCAGCTCGGCTTCCCCGCCGGGTCTGACCTTGGCTTGATGTCCGCCACAGTCGGCGTGATCAGCGCTGTGGTCTTCGGAATGGCCATGATCAATCTGGCCGCAAGGCGTGGCTACACAAAAGTCATCAAATCACCGAAACTGTTGTCACGGGCGGAAACCCGAGGCCTGATACCGCCGGATAAGAGAACGCACGGTTCGATCATGACCATATCCCCTGATACCCTCGAACCTTTTGCCTTTCATGCCGCATGGGTCGGCGTAGCGATTCTCATCGGATGGTTTATGCTCAAAGGCATCAAAGGCCTGAGCGCCAACATGGAGCCCGATCTGTTCGAAAGCTTTCCGCTCTTCCCGCTGGCCATGCTGGGAGGTCTTTTTATCCAGGTTTTCGCCGGTAAAACCGGGCTTTCCAAGTATCTGGATAGACAGACATTCGACCGCATCCTGGGACTGGCTCTAGATTTTCTGGTAATATCGGCTATCGCCTCCATCAAGCTGGATGTGTTTTTTGCCTATTTCTTACCGTTTTCAATCTTGATGGTTGTCGGCCTTGTCTGGGTTCTATTTGCCACCTGGTTCATCGCACCGCGCATGCTTCCCGATGCCTGGTTTGAGCGGAGCATCACCGAATATGGCATGCAGACTGGAGTCACAGCACTGGGTCTTTTATTGCTTCGCGTTGCTGACCCTAACTTCAAAACGCCGGCAGCAAAATCCTTCGGCTTCAAGCAAATCCTGTACGAGCCCATGCTGGGAGGAGGATTTATTACAGCAGCTGCTCCAATATTGATTTTTAACTACGGGATCGCCTTAACATTTTCCATAGCGGCCGGCTCCATCGTGGTCGCAATGGTTGTGGCTTTCTTCAATGGCTGGATCCACAAATCCAGAAAATGACCTAATGCACACGCACTAAATAGAATGTCATTGCGGGCAGCGTAGCGACGTGGCAATCTCAACTTTCTTCCGAATAAATTGCCACGCTCCCATCGGTCGCTCGCCATGACTGTATAACAATTATAACTTCGTATGTATTAGTTCCTCAGGTCAGTAGTGTTAAAAAGAACAAAAATAAAGGCAATGGGTCAGCATTTCTTGAAAGATAATGCTGTCTTAAAAAAGATCATTCGATACATCTCTGCAAGCAAGGAAGACCTTATCATCGAAATAGGAGCAGGTAAGGGAGCACTAACATTTCCTCTGGCAGCAAAAGCAGGAAAAGTTATCGCCATCGAGAAAGACCCGGCTTTCATTCCTTTCCTCCAGAAAAAAAACATTCCGAATTTAACGATCTTAGAAGAAGATATCTTGAAAGTTGATTTCAGCCGGCTCATAAAAGCGCAAGACTTTAAAAATAAAGTGAAACTTGCAGGAAACCTGCCCTATTCTCTTTCGTCACCGCTGCTGTTCAAAGTGCTTCGAGAGAGGGAGCTCTTTTCAGAATGTATCTTCCTTCTCCAGAAGGAGGTGGCGGAAAGAATTTGCAGCCAGCCCGGCTCGAAAAATTATGCTCCTCTCTCTATCCTCTTCCAGATTCATTTTTCTGCAAAGCTTCTTTTCCTCGTCCCCCCAGGAAGTTTCTCTCCCCCTCCCAAAGTTCACTCCGCCTTGATTTCTTTAAAGAGAAGAGACCATCCTCTCTTTTTAATAGAGCAGGAAGAGCTCTTTCGACAATTTTTAAAAGGGGCTTTCAAGCATAGAAGAAAAATTCTTCGCAAGAATTTAGAAAAGCTCAATTTCCCTCTGCCCCTGATAGACAGGGCGCTTGATAAATTTGGAATAGAGAGGAATCTCCGCCCCGAACAGCTATCAATTTCTCAGTTTGTGGCTCTTTTTGATTTTTTCCACCAAACAGAAGAATAAATTCTGTAGGTGTTTGATTTATCAAACACACATTATTGATTATCACAAATAAATAAGGTGGGCTTGATGAATCAAGCCCCTACATATCAATAAAATCCATATATTAATAAAAGGCGGGCTTGATGAATCAAGCCCCTACAACAGATGAATCAAGCCCCTACAAGAAGCCAAATCGGAAGGATCTCAAATTCTGTGATGCGTAAGAGCTCAGGCTGGGTGGTGAAAAAACCGTATGGAAGGCTGAGCGGGCAGGGTTCCTCGACCAAAGGGAAGAGGAGAGCGAAGCCTGGAATCGAGCCGCTTTTGACTCGCTGGGGCAAAAGCGGCGTGTTTTTGAACCACCCAGCCTGAGCTCCAACTTTATTTCCATCAAGGAAAATGGCATACTTGCAAACAAATCCCTGCATTTAGTAAAACAATATAAATATGATATAATTCTGACGATGAGAAAGAAGAGAAGGGATATATTAGAGGCGTCTTCTCTAAAGCTTCTCAGAAAAAGGGGAATCCGGTCTTTTGAAATAGCCGGAATCTTCCTCATTTTTTTGGCTGTTTTCATCTTCCTAAGTCTCATCAGTTATGATTCCCGGGACCCTTCCTGGACCAATACAGGTTGGGCCAATGCCTCTGTTGCCAGCCAAAAAATCCATAATTATACTGGAAGAGTTGGCGCATTCCTCTCGGATGCTATACTTCAAGTTTTAGGACTCGCTTCTTTCCTTCTGCCTTTAGCGCTTTTTTACCTTGGTCTCCAGACTTTCTCTTCCGAGAGGGAGAAGCGATTCTTCTTAAAAACTGCCGGGGCTCTTTTTCTCGTTATCATCGTAAGTTCTCTTTTTTTCATGATGTTCCGAAGTTTTTCTCTGGGAGGAACAGAGCTCTCGGGCGGAGGTCTTAGCGGTAAACTGGTATCTTCCTTTTTGATTCGATATTTTGACCATGTTGGAACCTACCTTGTTCTTTTTGTTCTCCTCATCCTTTTTTTCATCTTCTCCACTAAAATTTCTTTTGGAACTATCTTCCGCCTCCTTAAGCGATTTTTTCGTTTCGCTTTCAAAGAAGTCAGGATCCGAATTACCCGCTACCAAAAATTAAAGCGTCGGGAGAAGATGAGGAAAAAAGTTGTCGAAAAATATTCTTTATTCAGAGAGAAAAAGATTGAAAAAGCAAAGCTCAAAAAAAGAAAAAAGGAAATAGAAAAAGAGGCTGAACCAGAACCCCCAGCAACAAAACCTGCCCCTCCGACAATGCCCGAAAAGTATCTTTTTCCTGAAATGGAAGAAAAAGGGGACTACAATTATCCACCTCTTACGCTTTTGGACCCTGGAAAATCCTATGAAAAAATCGATAAAGACGAACTCCTTGAAAAAAAACAACGGATAGAGGAGAAGTTGGGGGAATTCCGCGTCGAGGGGGAAGTCAAGGAGTATCATCCTGGCCCTGTGGTCACCACTTATGAATTCTATCCATATCCAGGAATAAAAGTAAGCCAGGTGGCTAACCTCACAGAAGACCTGTCCCTTGCCTTAGGAGCAGAATCGGTCAGAGTCCAAAGAATGCCGGGCAGATCTTCTCTGGGAGTTGAAATCCCCAATAACAAGAGAGAAATCATTAAGCTCAGGGACGTAATACAATCGGAAAAATTCCAAGAATCTCCCTCTAAACTGACTTTTGCTTTGGGAAAGACTATTCATGGTGAAATTTATATAGCAGACCTAT
Source organism: uncultured Eubacteriales bacterium (assembly GCA_964448655.1). Taxonomy (GTDB): domain Bacteria; phylum Acidobacteriota; class Aminicenantia; order Aminicenantales; family Aminicenantaceae; genus SOIV01. The sequence continues at coordinate 12,678 of CAYUXD010000013.1, read as the reverse complement.
CCATCATGCCCCATCTTCTTATTGCCGGGGCTACAGGAACAGGAAAAAGCGTGGCTCTCAATTCGCTTATCGCCAGCATTCTTTTCAAGGCTTCGCCTGAGGAAGTCAAGCTCATCCTTATCGATCCCAAAAGATTAGAATTCACATTCTGGGATGGAATTCCTCACCTTCTCAGCCCCGTTATCATGGACGCCAAGAAAGCAGGTAGGATTTTGTTGGATACCATAAAAAAAATGGAAGAGCGATACCAAAGGCTGGGTTATCTCAAAGTGAGAAACATCGAACAATACAATCACAAGGTAAAACAAATACTCAAAGAGGAAAAAGGGAAACTCACAGAAGAGGAGAAGGAAAAACTCAAGCCTATTCCTTATCTTGTCATCATCATCGATGAATTAGCTGAGTTGATGATGATCGGAGCTCAAGATGTGGAGTACTGCATTGCCCGCCTGGCTCAATTAGCTCGAGCCGTTGGTATTCACCTCGTAATGGCTACTCAGCGGCCTTCGATAGATGTTATAACAGGGACTATCAAAAATAATTTTTCCAGCCGTATAGCCTTTCGCGTTCCCTCAAAGATTGACTCTCGAATCATCATTGATACAGCCGGAGCTGAAAAACTCCTTGGTCTGGGAGACCTGCTCTTCATGCCTCCTAATTATCCCCGCCTGATAAGATTGCACGGTTCTTTTATTTCTGTTCCTGAAATCACAAGACTGGTTAAGTTTGTTAAGGAACAGGGAAGCCCGAGCTATGATGAAAAAATTGTAAGGACCCTGAAAAGCCAAACTGACCAGGTATGGGAGGAAATGGGGGAAAAAGATGAACTCTATGACAGAGCTCTTGAGCTCATACTCCTCACAGGTCAGGCTTCCGCCTCTTATCTTCAGAGAAAGCTCAAGTTGGGCTACGCCCGGGCTGCCAGGATCATTGATCAGATGGAATACGAGGGAATATTGGGTCCTTCTGAGGGAAGCAAGCCCAGAGAATTTTTGGTCGATCCCCAATCGTATCTAGAAAAAATGAAGAAAGAGGAGTGAGTGTTTCCCCGAAGAAAAAAGAAAAGAGAGATAAAAGAAGCCCTTCAAAACGCAAACCTTCAGAAGGCCCTTGAGAGAGCTTCTCTGCATCACTTCAATAAATTCAATACCACCAAAAATGAAATCCCCTGGGAAGATTACAAAGAAAAGGCCAAAGCTATAAGAGAAGAGTCTGTCAAGCAACTCCCGCAGCTTATCAAAAAATTCACCAAAGAGGCTACAAAAGCCGGAGCCCATGTCTACGAAGCCTCAACTCCGCAACAAGCTCTTTCCTCGATTGAAAAAATTTTGCGCCAGAAGGAAGCCAAGCTTATAGTTAAATCCAAATCCATGGTGAGTGAAGAAATCCAGCTTAATAGTTTTCTCCAGAAAAAAGGATACACGATTGTTGAAACTGATCTTGGAGAATGGATCATTCAGCTTGCCAAAGAAAAACCTTCCCATATCACTGCCCCTGCCCTCCACAAGACTAAAGAGGAAATAGCAGAGCTTCTCAGCCGCCAGCTGGGAAAAGCGGTCCCCCCTGATCCAAAAAAAATTGTGAGACTTGCGCGGGAAGAGATGCGGAAATACTTCGTGGAAGCTGATGTAGGAATCTCAGGTGCTAACCTGGCCGTTGCCGAGTCCGGAACACTCGTCATCATCAGTAACGAAGGAAATGCCCGTCTCGTCACTTCTCTTCCTCCTGTCCATATAGCTTTAGTGACGACGGAAAAATTCGTGGAAACTCTGGAACAAGCTGTCACTCTCTCCAAAGCGCTAATTCTCGCCTCCTCAGGGCTCAAAATGACCGCCTACGTGTCCTTCATTACCGGGCCAAGCCGCACCACTGACATCGAAAAAGAATTGGTCGTGGGTGTTCACGGACCACAGGAGCTCCACATCATTATCCTCGATAACGGAAGACTCAAGATAAGCCAGGATAAGGATCTTGATAAAATCCTCAACTGCCTGAAATGTGGGGGATGCATGCTGGTTTGTCCCATCTTTCAATGCCTGGGTGGTCATGTTTATGGAGGACCTGTCTATCCTGGAGGTATTGGTGTCTTACTGACTTCAATAACTCAGTCTCTCAAAGGTACTTCTTCCCTGCTCGATCTTTGTGCAGATTGCAAAAAGTGCGAGGAGTTCTGCCCGGTAGGAATTCCTACGGGCGACATTATGCTTAAGTTGAAGTGCGAGAGGGGCCCAAAATTATGGGAAAGAACTCTGTCGACCTTATTTAGAAGAAAGTACCTTGCTGAGAGAGCAGCAAAGATCCTTTCCCTCCTGCAGCAGTTGTGGAAGAGAGATGGGTATTTAAAGAGTCTCCCTTTTGCCTGGGCAAAGGGAAAATCACTTCCGGCCATTAACTTAAAAAAAAGCGAGCCGCACGAAGAGAAAAAAGGAGCAAAAGTTTACCTCTTCCAGGGATGTCTGGTTAAGTTCTTCTTCCCCGAAATTCGGGAAAGCGTCCGTACAATCCTTTCTCATTTTGGCTTTCATGTGGTCTCGCCATCTGACCAGGCTTGCTGCGGAGCGCCCAGTCTTCACTTGGGGCATAAAAAAGACGTTTATAACCTGGCTTTAAAAAATCTAAAATCTTTCGAGAAAGAAGATCCTGACTATATCCTTACGGTTTGTCCGACTGGAAATTCCATCCTCAAAAAACTCTATCCCGAACTTGAAGCAAAATCTTCCCGCTGGCGAGAGAAGATCTTCGACTTTACAGAATTTATGGCAAAAAAAGGATTATTCCCAGAAATAAAGAAATCCCTTAAAAAAGAAGAGGTATTCTATCATTATTCATGCCATTATCTGAACGCGCTGAAGCTAAAGGATGAGCCAAAAATAATCCTTCGGGCCTTGGCCCTTAACCCTACCGAAGAAGAGGAGCCATTCACCTGCTGCGGATTTTGCGGAGTCTTTTCGCTTAAAAATCCGGAAATTTCAGCAAGCATGTGGGAGAAAAAAAAGAAAAAAATTCTTAAAAGCGAAGCTTCGCTCGTTGCTACTGACTGTCCAGGCTGCCTTTTCCAGCTAAGGGCAAACCTTGGGAAGGAGAGCCATCCCTTTAAAATTTTTCATACGGCTGAGCTCTATGCCAAAGTCATGGAGCAAATTTCAAGGGAATAAAGGGAAAACCTTTAAAAAGGGGGAGTGATATCAGTGAATAAGGGGAAGGCGAAGGGAAGCCAGAGTTTCCGCTTTTATATCCTGCCACTTTTCTATCGGAATGGAAAGGAAGGCATCCAAAAGAGCGGGGTCAAACTGGCAACCTCGACATTTCTCCATTTCTCTCAAGGCTTCTTCAAAGCTTTTTCCTTTCCTGTAGGGCCTATCAGAAGTTATGGCATCTAATGTATCAGCCAAAGCAAAGATTCTCGCTTCCAGTGGAATTTCCTCTCCGACCAAACCAAAAGGATATCCGCCTCCATCATATCTCTCATGATGATACAAAACGACATGGGCTGCTTTCCTCAAAAAATCAAATTCCTCTATCATCTCATAACCCAAAAGTGGATGTTCTTGTAAAATTCCTTTTTCTCTTTCGGTTAGATAGCTGGCTTTTCTCAAGATGAATTCGGGAATCCCTATTTTTCCGACATCATGAAGCAAAGCCCCTCTCTGGATATTGACCAAAAAATTTTTATCTTCGATCCCGAGATCTTTGGTAAAAAGCGTCGTGTAACTGGCCACAAGCTTAGAATGGCCTATGCTGTCTTCATTGCCGTCAGTTGCGGCAATTAAGTAGAGAAGGCTCGAGTTAAAAAATATCTGCTTTTCTGCGATATCTTCTTCAAAATCAGAGGTTTGATCCTTAAAAATATTCCCGTAGTGAAGATCCATGTGCCTTAATATATCTTTAGCCGATGACATCTTCCTGACCTCCGTGCTTTCCATACCCCAGGACGAATAATCCTGCTCCTCTTTCTCTTCATTTAAGACAAAAGCGAAGGGAGACTTTGAACCTGCCCTTTTCCATGGAGCTTCCCCCTCATTTAAGATAATGAAATTATAAGGATTAGAGCCAAAAACAAATTCTCTTTTATCCGCCTCCGTGGAAGTATAAAGTTCAAGACTTCTGTTGATTAAAGACTGATAAAAGGAATTTTTCCTGTCTTTTTTATCGTCGGCAAATAATGTATTTTCTCTTATTGCGTAAGAATGTTTCCCCTTTGAAGTTTGTCCCCGTCTCCTTTGTTGCATCAAGCTACTCGCTAATGCCCGAAAGAATGGAATTTGCTTTTGACAAATTGTGGAAACTCTTTTTCAACTACCCATCCTCAAATTTTTTGGGCATAAGACTTAGTCGCAATTAAATCCAAGAAATTGAAAATCCAGGCTTGTCATCTGATGTCAATGTCCGTATAATGTTATAGAAAAAGAGAAGCGGATTAAAAATGGACAAAAAGAAGCAGGAAACTAATTTAGAAGAAATTTACGCTAAATATGGCCCTCTTATCCGTTTCAGAGTTAGAAAATCCATAGGAGCTTCCAATCCAGATTGGGAAGATATTGTTAATGAAATTATCACTAATGTCATAGAAAAAATAAATAAGAAGGAGTTTAGGGGAGAATCTTCGATTGGAACATTTATATATACTATCACCAGCCGCAGGATCATAGATTACATAAGGCAAAAGAGCAAGGTGCTGAAACACGCCCCAGAACCGACTCCTTATCCCAATCCTCATGAGCACGTTGAAAACAAAGAAAGGGCTGAATTAATAGCAGGTGCGATAAAAACACTAAAGCCTAAATACAGGGAAGTCCTTTATCTTTATTATTATAAAGGACTTTCGAGGGAGGAAGTTGCTAAAAAGCTATCCATCACTCCCCATAGGGTTAGCGAACGTGTGAACTATTCCCAAAAACTTCTAAAGAAATTGATAAAAAAATGAATTTTTTTCCATTTTTCACTCCTGCTACGACTAAACTTATGGAATTAATTTTATGACAGGAAAATGGCATGAAAATGTGTAAGCATGAACATCTCATCGACGATTATCTATTTGATAGATTAGATGATGAGAAAAAGAAGAAATTCGAGGAGCATTATTTTAACTGCACTTATTGCTTCGCCAAAATGGTGGAAAGAGATGAGCTTATTTCCATAATCAAGCAAAAAGCAGATATGATCTTTCAAGATGAATACGTCGTTGAAGAGGAAAAAGGAGCGACACGGTTTGAAAAAATCGCTTCTTTCTTTACTCCCAAGCAGTGGGCACTGATTCCAGTTTATGCTGCTCTGCTCCTCCTCGTCATCTGCGTTTTTATCCCTTATTTCAAGCCAGCCCCGCCTCAATTTTTCATAAGTGAAGATAGAGTCAGGGGGGAATCAATAACTCTCATCTCCCCTGTAATTGATATAAAAACAGTCCCGGCAAAATTTGAATGGAAAGATTCAGGTGAAGACGTAGAATACAAAATCTACATTTATGATGATGGGGAGAAGTTGTGGGCTACCACAACAAAAGATAACTTCATTGTTCTTCCGGAAAAAATTAGAAAACAGATGACATTGGGTGAAAAGTATTCCTGGGAGGTGAAAGCTTTCTCTCCTGAAGGAAACCTTATTGCCATTTCAAGCAAGGTTCATTTCAAAATCAGCAGAGGCGAATAGAATCCCATCCATTCGCTCCCAATCCTGAATATATCCTTCACTGATCCTCTTCCGCTTCTTCTTCTGCATACATCCGACCCCGACTTTCCTCTTCAAAGGCGAGGCAGCACATCAACCGGCCACACAACCCAGAAATCTTTGTAGGATTAATGACAATCTGCTGTTTTTTTGCCCTCTGAATGGTTACAGGTTTAAAATCTTTCATGAAGCTAAAACAGCAAAGCTGGCGTCCACAAACTCCCAGTCCTCCGACCATCTTTGCCTCGTCCCGTACTCCAACCTGGCGCATTTCAATCCGCATCTTGAACTCTTTGGCTAAGTCCTTCACGAGCTGCCTGAAATCAATGCGGCCATCTGCCGTATAATAGAATATTCCCTTCTTCTCATCAAAGAAGTACCTGATCATGACTAATTTCATCGGCAAATTTCGACTATTGATTCTCTTTAGGCAAAAGTCAAAAGCCTTCTTTTCTTTCTTCCTAAGCCATTTGTGTTTTTTCTCGTCTTCTTCTGTGGCTTTTCGTATGACCTTGACTGCATCCCGGGCAGATTTCTTGTGACTGCATACCTCGCTCGAAGTATCTATAACAACCACAAAATCGCCTCCTAACTCGGATTCAACAATACAAAAATCTCCTCTCTTTAGTTCTTCTTCTCCCTTTTTGGCCCGAATGACTTTACCCGAAAGCTCAGAAAGTACACAGATAATCTCAGACATATTCCCATTCCTTAAAATATGAAAAAAATGAACTGACAAGCAGATTCACATTAAGATTTTTTTCTAAACCATAAATCGCATAATCTATCTTTGTCAGGCAATCCATCAACCCCTCGAGGCTCATTAGCGTTTCTGCTTTCCTGATTTCTTCCTCATAGTCAGGATTCATCAGGAGGCGTCTATCGCCCTTTTCTTTGATCAGGATTGAATCCCGGCAAAAAGATGAGAGCATCTCTAAGATCTGCCCCCACTCATCCCTGACGAGAGCTCTTTGAGATGTAGCATAATTCCTCAAAAAGAGACCAACTTTTCCCTTCCTGAGAAGAGAAAGGAAAAGCTGCCAAGCTTTCGTTCTTTTATCCTGAACCTCTTCCCATTCCAAACTTAAGGCCTGTTTAAGATTCCCATGAACAAGGAGAGAGATAATCCTGGCTTTCTTCTCCTCGTATCCCTCGTCCACCAGAATTTTTCCTATGTCTTCCTTAGAGACAGGGGAAAAATTTAATACCTGACAACGAGATTTTATGGTAGACATGATCAAAAAAGGATTATGAGCAACAAGGATAATATAAGAAAAAAGAGGAGGCTCTTCCAGTATCTTCAAAAGAGAATTTGCTGCTTCTTCCTTCATTTTATCAGCATCAACAACAACAAAGATTCTTTTTTTTCCCATCATAGGCTTCAGGTAAGCTATTTTTCTCAACATCCTCATCTGGTCAATAACTATCACATCTTTCTCAGGAGAAATCTCGATGACATCTGGAAAATTACCGGCATTAATTGCCTTGCATGATGGACAAGCCTCACAGGCATCGTCCTTTTTTCTCTCGCAGTTCATCGCTTTAGCCAACACCAAAGCCATATCCCTCTTGCCGATTCCCCTCGGCCCACAGAAAAGCATAGAATTGGGAACTTTGTTTTTCTGCAGAGCTTTCCTCAAGGTCTTTTTCACGCGGCTATTGCCTAATATATCTTTAAATGCCATTTTTCATTCGAAAATTGGTTTTCCTTCTGTAAAGATCCTCTTTAGGAACCTGCCAGTGTGAGAATTTTCTGCTTTCGCTACTTTTTCTGGAACACCCTCAGCAACAATCCAGCCTCCTTTTTCACCTCCTTCAGGGCCTAAGTCTATAATATAATCACAATACTTTATAACATCAAGATTATGCTCAATGATTACTACGGTATTACCCAATTCCACCAACTCCGAAAGAACTTCGAGAAGCTTGCGGACATCATCGAAATGGAGACCTGTGGTAGGTTCATCCAGTAGATACAGAGTATTCCCTGTGTCTTTCCGGCTCAGCTCCTTGGTCAGCTTGATTCTCTGAGCTTCTCCCCCTGAGAGAGTAGGAGCTGGCTGACCCAACCTGATGTAACCTAAGCCTACTTTATTCAATGTTCCCAGCTTCCTCTTCAGAATCGGAACAGCTTTCAAATATTTGTAGGCTTCATCAACAGTCATATCCAAATAATCCGCAATATTTTTCCCCTTGTACCGGACAGAAAGAGTCTCCGTATTGTACCGCCTTCCTCCACAGCGGTCGCAGGTTACAAAAACATCGGGTAAAAAATGCATCTCGATTTTTCTGACTCCTGCTCCTCGACATTCTTCACATCGTCCTCCTGGAAGATTAAAACTGAAATGGCTTGCCGAATACCCTCTCATTCTTGACTCCGGAATGAGAGAAAAAAGCTGCCTCAGGGGAGTGAAGAGTCCGGTATAAGTGGCTGGGTTTGACCGAGGCGTTCGACCGATGGCTTTCTGATCGACTGAGACGACTTTGTTAATTTGATCAATTCCTGAAATAGCTTTGTGTTTTCCAGGCCTTTGTTTAGCCTTGTAGAATATGTTCAAGAGTTTTTTAAAAAGGATATCGTAGACAAGGGTACTCTTCCCTGAACCCGAAACCCCGGTGACTCCTGTCATGACTGAGGTCGGAATCCGAACATCGATATTTTTTAAATTGTGCTCTGCCGCATCAAGAATCTTAAGCCAGCCTTTTGGCTTTCTCCGCTTTAAAGGAACGAGGATACTTCTTTCCCCTCTAAGATACTGCGAAGTCAGAGAAACTGGAGAGGAAAGGATGAGATCTAAATTACCTTCAATTACTTTAAACCCTCCTCCTTCCCCGGCTCCTGGGCCTAAATCCAGGATGAAATCAGCTGAGCGAATCGTCTGCTCATCATGTTCAACAACAATTATGGAGTTCCCCTGATCTCTGATTTTTCTCAACAAGGAAATCAAACGGCGGTTATCTCTCTGATGAAGACCGATAGTAGGCTCATCCAGGACATAGAGTATGCCCCTCAGGCGAGCACCAACCTGGGCAGCCAGGCGAAGGCGCCGAGCTTCACCTCCCGAGAGAGAGCCGGTCGTTCGGGATAACTGGATGTATGGCATCCCCAGTTCAACCATGATTTCAAGGCGTGAAAGAATCTCCTTTCTTATTCTTGAAGCGATCAACCCTTCAGAAGAGGAAAACTTAAAAGCAAGAAATTCATCAATCAGCTTTCTTACGGGCAGGGAAGTCAGCTCATAAATATTCCTGTCTCCTACTTTCACAGCCAGGCTTTCCTTCTTCAGCCGGCCTCCTTCACAGGTGGGGCAGACTTCATCTGTAAGCTCCACTTCACCCCGCATGTCCAAGACGGTTTCAAAGCCGAGGCCATGGCAGCGAGGGCAGGCTCCGTACGGGCTGTTGAAGGAAAAATTCCGGGGCTCAAGCTCTGGAAGACTGATCTCACAGAAAGGACATAACAAGTTTAAAGAGTAGTAAATTTCTTTTCCTTCTTTTCTTATCAACAAGAGGTCCCCGCTGGCAATCTCAAGAGCTTTATCCACCGCTTCCTTTAATCTACTTTCTGACGCGGGAGAAACATTTATTTCGTCTACCAAGATATCGATGCTGTGCTTTTTTGTCTTCTCCAGTAAAATTTCCTCCTCAAGTTCCCTGAACTGACCGTCTACTCGAAGACGAAGAAAGCCTTTTTTTCTCAGCTTCTCGAAAAGACGCTGGTATTCCCCTTTGCGTCCCTTTACCACTGGAGAAAGAATCTTAACTTTCTCGCCTGAGGAAGAATCAGAGATTCTCTTCAAGATTTCCTGAGGGGTCTGAGCTCTCACCTTTCTTCCGCATCGAGGACAATGGGGGGATCCCACTCTGGCAAAAAGAAGCCTTAAAAAATCATAAATCTCTGTGACTGTCCCCACCGTAGACCGGGGGTTGGAAGAGATTGTCCTCTGGTCGATTGAAATGGAAGGAGAAACGCCTTCAATGGACTCCATTTCCGGCTTTTCCATCTGCTCAATATACTGGCGAGCATAGGCTGAGAGGCATGCGATGTAGCGTCGCTGTCCTTCCGCGTAAAGGGTGTCAAAAGCAAGAGAGGACTTTCCAGAGCCACTCGGCCCAGTGATGACAATCAATTTATTTCGCGGCAGGTTTACGTCGATTCTTTTTAAATTATGCTGGGCGGCCTTCTTTACTCTAATCTCTTCTAACATGAGTCTTTATTTTAGCATAAAACAAGAACGGGGTCAGACTTGCAAAACTTGAATAAAAGAGGTTTCAGACTTTATTATTAGGATCAGACCTTGTCATTGGAGTCAGACCTTGCCATCGGGAAATGTACTTTTCCCGCACTTTTGCCCTTAAAACATTCATTTGGATAAGGCCTGACCCCGGTGAGTTACGCAGCCGGCTGATCAGAGCGAATGGAGAATGGCGTTAAAAATCTGATTGGGAGCGAGGCTGTTTCGCAAAACCTTTTGAAGAAGAGGCAAATAAAAACTCAAGTTTTGCAAGTCTGACCCCACAGTTTCTGTTGACCCCTTCTTTGTAAAAATAATATTATAGGAATGGGTTTTCGGAGATTCTGGTTAAGCTAATATGAGCAGAGAAGAGAATTTACTCAAGTCCTTAGAATTATTAAAAGAAATTGGCGTCAAGAATGACTCCATCCGGGCTATAAAGTATATCCCTGCCCAGGAAGGACAATACTGCGAGTATCCCCCCGAGGTTCATCCTGCTCTTGCTGAAGCCCTGAAAGAAAAAGGATTTTCAAAACTCTACACGCATCAGCATCTTTCATGGCGCCTGCTCAAGGAAGGAAAAAACATTGTTGTTGTCACTCCCACAGCTTCAGGAAAAACGCTTTGTTACAACCTCCCGGTGCTTGAGGCAATCCTTGAAGATCCCTCGAGTCGTGCAATCTATCTTTTCCCCACAAAAGCTCTTTCCCAGGACCAGAGGGCTGAGCTCAATGAGATAATCAAAAATCTTGGGGAAGAAATCAGGATTTTCACCTATGACGGCGACACGCCCCAGGATGCAAGAAAAGCCATAAGAGCTCGCGGACACATCATCCTGACCAATCCCGATATGCTTCACACGGGAATTCTACCTCATCACACAAAGTGGATTAAACTTTTCGAAAATTTGAAATATATAGTGATCGATGAGCTTCATAATTATCGGGGTATATTTGGCAGCCATCTGGCAAATATCCTGAGAAGACTGAAGAGAATCGCTAAATTCTACGGCGCCCAACCCCAATTTATCCTCTGTACGGCTACCATCGCAAATCCTCTGGAGATGGCAGAAAAAATGACAGAAGAGCCGGTATCCCTTGTTGACAACAACGGTGCTCCTCGCGGAGAAAAATATTTTATCTTCTTCAATCCGCCGGTGGTCAATAAGTTCTTGGGTATTCGCCGTTCCTATGTCAATGAATCGCGGCGAGTCGCTTCTCTCTTCATTAAGAGCAACCTTCAAACCATCGTCTTTGCTCAGAGTCGCCTTATCACTGAAGTCTTGGTGACCTATCTTAAAGAGGACATCGAAAAGACAATCAAGAGCAAGGGCCTTATTCGCGGCTACAGGGGAGGATATCTTCCCTTAAAACGAAGAGAAATCGAAAAGGGTTTGAGGGAAGGAACAATAAAAGGTGTTATCTCTACTAATGCCTTAGAATTAGGAATTGATATCGGAAGCCTTGATATTGCCGTGCTTGCAGGCTACCCGGGCACCATTTCAAGTACCTGGCAGAGGGCAGGAAGAGCCGGGCGTAAAACAGGAAAATCAGCTGCTGTTTTAGTCGCTTCCAGCGCACCCATAGACCAGTTCATCATCAATAACCCGGATTACTTCTTCTCAAAAAATCCAGAGAAAGCTTTGATTAACCCGGATAACCTCTCTATTCTTGTCAGCCATATCGAGTGTGCAACCTTTGAGCTTCCGTTTGCCGAGAAAGAAAAATTCGGGAGTGTCGAAATCAGCGAAATCCTCAAATTTCTGGAAGAGGAGAAGCTCGTTCATCATTCAAAAGACAAATGGTTCTGGACATCTGATGTTTATCCTGCCGATGGCGTCAGCCTGAGGAGCATAAGTTCCGATAATTTCGTGGTTGTGGATACAAGTAAAAAAACAAAAGCCATCGCTGAAGTGGACTTTTCTTCTGCGCTCAAAACCCTGCATCCAAAGGCCATCTATATGTGTGAGGGAGATCAATACTTTGTGGATAAACTCGATTATGATCAGAGAAAAGCTTATGTCAAAAAAACAGACGTCGATTATTTCACGGATGCCATAGACTACACCAAAATAAAAATCCTTGATGTTTTTGACAAAAAGAGCCTGGAGAAATGTTCCATCTCCCACGGCGAGGTGCACGTTGCTACCCAGGTTGTCGGCTTCAAAAAAATAAAATTCTACACCTCGGAAAATGTAGGAGCAGGAGATTTGAGCCTCCCTCAAAACGAAATGCACACTACAGCCTACTGGTTGACCATACCTTCTGAAATCTTCCATTCCCTCCCTTTCTCCGCAGAGCAGAAGATAAACGGCCTTTTCGGCTTGGCTTATCTTCTCCATCATGTCTCGCCTCTGTTTATGATGTGTGATCTGCATGATGTCGGCGTATCCATCGGCGACAATACCACAGGAAAGTCAGTCCCTCCGCGTAACATTCCCACTAAAATAACCCGAGATGAAGAACGGCCTGACTTCACAGATATCGCCTTCGAGCCGAATATTTTCATCTTTGATAACTTTCCTGGAGGGATAGGTTTAAGTCCTTCTCTTTTTGAACTGGAAAAAGAACTCCTTAAACACTGCCAGAAAACGATCGCAGCCTGCCCCTGTAAAGAAGGATGCCCTTCGTGCGTCGGGCCTACTAAAGAAAGCGGCAAACAAGCCAAGCAAGTCGCACTGGAAATACTCAGAAGTCTAATTTAATCACCTATTAAGTGGGGTCACGTCTTGCTTTTTGCCTGTCTCAAAAATCTCATACAAACGCACTAAAATTTCATT
>CAYUXD010000012.1:14757-20181 GCA_964448655.1 uncultured Eubacteriales bacterium | reverse complement strand
ATTTATATAGGAAAAGATGAGAATTCAAAAGAAATAGGAATTCTTAGAGATATCACCGAACGCAATCAGGCAGAGGAAGAAAGAAAAAAAAGCTTCGAGACAATACGGAGAAACCTGGAGGAGACGGTCAATGCACTGGCCTCAGCAGTTGAAATGAGGGACCCTTATACTGCAGGTCATCAAAAGAGAGTGACTGATCTGGCCTGCGCTATAGCCGAAGAGATGAGCCTTTCCAAAGAGCAGATTGAAGGACTCCGCATGGCCGGGCTTATCCATGATGTCGGCAAGATACTGGTGCCTGCCGAGATTCTCAGCAAGCCTGGCAGGTTAACCGAAATCGACTTCAGTATGATTAAAACTCACCCGCAGGTCGGTTATGACATATTGAAGACAATAGAATTTCCATATCCGGTTGCCCAAATCGTAATTCAACACCACGAGAGAATGGATGGTTCTGGATATCCTGCAGGTCTAAAGGGTAAAGAGATTCTTCTTGAAGCGAGAATATTAGCAGTTGCTGATGTTGTTGAAGCAATAGCCTCTCACCGGCCTTACAGAGCACCTCTCGGTATAAATAAGGCATTAAAAGAAATTTCAAAGAATAAGGGTATCCTTTATTATGTTGAAGCTGTAGATGCTTGCTTGAAGCTTTTCAAAGAGAAAGGTTTTAAGTTCAGGAATAGAAATAAAACCAGCCTCATCTAAAGAATATTGGTGGTGATATCAAACTGGACAGAGCGAGAGGAACCAGTTTTCACATTAGATTTAAGGTCAAACAATGAAGAAAAAACAAAAAGAATTACGCACTACGGATTACTTAACTAAATATATGGAGGAGCAAAATGAGAATCCTTGTCGTGGACGATAATAAAGTGAACCTCCATATGTTGGAGAATTTGTTAAAAAATAACGGGTACAAGGTTGTATCAGCTGAAAATGGAGCAGAAGCCCTTGAAAAGCTCCGAGCCAACGGCTTTGGCATGATCATCTCCGATATCCTCATGCCGGTAATGGATGGGTTTCAGCTTTGCAGGAAGGTGAAGAGAGTTGCCGAACTGAAGGATATCCCAGTTGTTTTTTACACGGCTACTTATACAGATGAAAAAGATAAAGAACTCGCTTTAAAAGTGGGAGCGGACAAGTACATTCGGAAGCCCATTGATCCAGATGAGTTCATAAAAATCATACAAGGCGTTATTAGAGATGTGGAAGAAGGTAAGATCGGACTGAAGAAACCAGCTTTGGAAGAGAAGAAAGAAGTATTTAAGCTCTATAGCGAGCGGCTGGTTAATAAGCTGGAGAAGAAAATGCTTGACCTGGAAAAGGAGGTCGCGGAGCGCAAGCGAGTGGAGGAAGAATTAAGGAAGCACCGCGACCATCTCGAGGGGATGGTGGCACAGCGGACTTCCGAAGTTTTAACAGCCAATAAACAACTTAAACAGGATATTACAAAGCGCAAGCGGATGCAAAAGAAGCTCAAGGCATCGCTTAAGGAGAAGGAGGTGCTTTTGAAGGAGATCCATCATCGAGTTAAGAACAACCTCCAGATTATTTACAGTATTCTAAATTTGCAATCGGGACAAATCAAGGATAGGAGAATTTTAAATATATTCAAGCAAATGCAAAGCCGTATCAGATCAATGGGGCTTATCCATGAGAAATTATATCAATCCAAAGATTTGGCGAGGTTAGACTTCGCCCAATACATCCGAAGCTTGGCAGTTCATTTGTTCCATTCATACAAAATAAACGTTAATGAAGTAAATATGAATATTGATATAGACAATATCTTCTTTGATATTGATACAACAGTCCCGTGTGGCTTGATTATCAATGAACTTGTTTCAAATTCACTAAAACACGCTTTTCCTGGGGGTAGGAAGGGAGAAGTTTCTGTAAAGATCCATAAAGATCAGAAAGGGCATTATACATTAATAGTGAGAGATACAGGTGTTGGTTTTCCGAGGGATGTGGATTTTCGCAAGACAAATACGTTAGGGATGAAATTAGTGTCAGATTTAGTAAAACAGCTTAAGGGAACAATTGAGCTTACAAGAATTGAGGGGACAGAATTTAAGATTGTCTTTTAGTCGAAATGTTTTCACCAAGGGCAAAAAATGGGAAGAGAAAGGTGGTGTTAGGACAAGCGCAGCCCAAAGTCCATGAAGCCTTGCATAATATTAAGGAGGGGTTACAACGGAAGAGGAAGAATGATGGATGAGAAGGACAGAGAAATATGGGTAGGCAAAAATAGGCTGTATCTTGGTGAGGATAATATAATCCATGTTGCCAATGTTGGAGAAGTAGATGAAAAGATGGCAATTGCAATAAAAGAGGCTGTTCTCAAGCTTACGAATATGGCTAACGGAAAAGTACATACTCTTACAGACCTTAACAGGGCTGGAAAGACATCACCGGCGGCAAGAAAGGTGTTTCAAGAACTTGCTGATCATGAGAAACAGGGAAAGAATGCTTTTTTTGGAATGCATCCAGTTGCACGAGTACTGGCATCCTTTTTCATGGGAGTTTCCAAAAAGAAAGATATGCGTTTTTTCAAGACAAAGGAAAAAGCTCTCGCCTGGCTTAAGGAGTGAAACAAGATTACATCAGATAAAGAGATACAGGCGCAGATTACGAGAGATGACCATTTACACTCATCGGAGGTAAATGATGAATGAAACATCAGAAGACTTTATAAAGGAGATTATTGAGGCAGTTATGAAAGTGGCAAGGGGCGATTACTCTATCCAGGTTGAACTTTCAGGCAAAAATGATTCTCTTGATTCACTTGCCATTGGTTTAAATATGATGATTGACGGCATCAGAAACGAAATCAGCGAGCGCAAGCAAGTAGAGAGTGAGAAAGAAAGAATTCTCCATAGTCTCCAAGAGCGTTATAAGGAGCTAAACTGTCTTTATGGAATCGATGAGATTAGCAGAGGGAAGGGAACAACAATTGAGCAAATCCTTAAAGAGGTTGTTCAACTCATGCCACCCGCCTGGCAATATTCTGAAATCACAGGAAGTTGTATAACCTTTGAGGACAGAAAATATAAAACAAGGAATTTCAAAAAAACCAAATGGATGCAGAGAGCAGTTATTAATGTCAACAACAAAAAGGCGGGACTGATAGAGGTCTGTCATTTGGAGAAGAAACCAGAAATCGATGAGGGCCCATTCCAAAAGGAAGAGAGGGACTTGATAAATGCTATCTCTGAACGATTGGGGCGAATCATCGAGCGCAAGCGTGCGGAAGATAAATTAAAAGAGTCTGAGGGGCGTTATAAAGAGTTAGTTGAGAAAGCAGGTATTTCTATCTTGATCGATGATGAAGAG
This sequence comes from uncultured Eubacteriales bacterium, assembly GCA_964448655.1. Classification (GTDB taxonomy): domain Bacteria; phylum Acidobacteriota; class Aminicenantia; order Aminicenantales; family Aminicenantaceae; genus SOIV01. The sequence goes on along the minus strand of CAYUXD010000012.1, from coordinate 16,845 downwards.
GGAAATATTACGTACGCTAACAAAAGTGCTGCAGAGATGTATGGGTATTCTGTGAAAGAAATGGAAGAACAATCAATTCGATCAATTACTCACCCTGATGATCTTAAAATTGTTACAAAATTTCATAAAGATCGCATTCAAGGAAAAAGGGTTCCAACTAATTATGAATTCAGAGGAGTAACGAAAGACGGCACTATTAAACACCTTGAAATAGATGTGCATCCGAATAAAAAAGGAGAAAACATTATCGGAACTCGTATATACATAAGAGACATCACCGGGCGAAAGCAAACAGAGGAGGCACTGCGTGAGAGCGAGGAGAAATTTAGGAGCATTGCTGAATACTCTCCAAATATAATTTTTATCAACAAAAGAGGGGAAATAGTCTATGCCAATAAAAAATGCGAAGATATTATGGGATACAAACGGGAAGAATTTTATTCACCTAATTTTGATTTCATCCGGTTGATCGCACCAGAATCAAGAGAGAAAGTAAGGGAGTCTTTTAGCGGGCATATGGCGAGAAAGGGAAGCCCTCCTTATGAATTTACACTTATCACAAAAGCTGGCAGTAGAATCGAGGCAATAAATACGACAAAATTTATTAAATATGAAGGGGAGAATGCAATCATAGGCATAATAACTGATATCACCGAGCGCAAGAAAGCAGAAGAGGCTATCCAGAGAGAGTCAGTTAAACTTAAGGCAATGATTTCTGGTATGGAAGAAGGAGTTGTATTTGCTGATAGTCAGGACAAAATCGTTGAAGTGAACGAGTATTTCCTCAATCTTGTCAACAAAGATAAATCAGAAGTCTTAGGCAAGACACTCTGGGAGTTCCATCATGGCAAAACAGCTAATAAGCTAAAAAGCTTAATCAAGAATTTCAAGGTAAACACAAACTCTCTGCCTGTTATTGTTCAGAGACCATTAGCTAATTTAGAAACAGTTTTGCGATCCCAACCAATCTACAGAAATAACCAATATGACGGAATATTGCTCAACCTAATAGATGTTACTGAGTTGATTTCAGTCCATAGAGAAGCTCAGGCTGCTAATCGCGCTAAAAGCGAATTTTTAGCCAATATGAGCCATGAAATTCGCACACCCTTGAACGGGATTTTCGGTATGACAGAGCTTGCGCTTAACACAATACTGTCCGCCGAACAACGTGAGTACCTCGAAGCAATAAAAACATCTGCCGAATCGCTGATGGAGATAATCAACGACATCCTTGATTTCTCCAAGATTGAAGCAAGAAAGATCGAGCTCGAGGCTATTCGCTTTAATCTGCGCGACTTCATTGGTGACATGCTTTCTTCTCTTGCTTTGCAAGCTCACAATAAGGGGCTGGAACTTGCCTATTACATTCCCCAAGATATCCCCGACGAGCTCATCGGTGACCCAGGTCGTCTGCGCCAGATCATCATCAACTTGACCAACAATGCCATCAAGTTCACAGAAAAAGGTGAAGTCGTGGTGAAAACTGAAGAAGTGTCGCAGACGAAAGACAAAATTACTCTGCATTTTGCTGTAACCGATACAGGAGGCGGCGTTCCTAAGGCGAAGCAGCGATTGATCTTTGATCCCTTTACCCAAGCTGACGGGTCCATGGCTAGAAAACACGGTGGGACCGGGCTTGGTCTTGCAATATCACAGCAATTGGTTGAACTTATGGGAGGTCGGATTTGGGTGGAGAGTCAAGCTGGAAAAGGCAGTACATTTCACTTCATAGTACGTCTAGGTCTCCAGAGAGGCAAGATAGAAAATAAGATAGAAAAATTGATTGCAGCAAAACCAGACGACCTGAAAGATCTTCCTGTCTTAGTGGTAGATGACAACGCCACCAACCGGCTCATCCTTAAGAAAATGCTCACGAACTGGCAAATGAAGCCCACGGCAGTAGAAAGCGGGCGAAAAGCTTTGGCCACGGTAGAACAAGCCGTGAAGGCTGGAAAACTTTACTCTCTTTTCCTTATCGACTCCCGTATGCCTGAGATGGATGGTTTTTCTCTGGCCAAGAAGATCAAAGATAACCCAAATCTCGCTGGAGCTTCCATGGTGATGCTTACATCTGCCGGCGCTCGG